>JBEIQV010000013.1:0-24308 GCA_040376335.1 Verrucomicrobiia bacterium
CGAACCGGATTTCCGTAGCCCCGAGGAGCGGGCTGCAGGCGAGCCCAAACGGAAACCGCGCAGGGGGATGGCGGAGAGCGGGATGTTCCGTGCTGAGCATATCGCTCCGCCACGCCCAAGCTCCATCGGCAGACCGTAAGTATAGCTACTCAGCGCTGGGTGTGCTTTTCGCCACGGTTTCGCGCGCGACTTTCGCCACGTATCGTAGCGCGAGGATGGCGGCGATGAGGCCGATGACCGGGAAGGCGTATTCAAACGGGCTATGCGGGCGACCTTTTCCGACGAGGTCGGACAGCGCGCCGTTGAAAGTAGAGCCCATCCACGCGAAAAGCGCGTTCGGGCCGGCGACGGCGATGAGCGTCGCGCCGAAATAAGGCCAGAATGCGATGGGAGTGAGGCCGTAGCAGTAGTTTGCGAGGCCGAACGGAATCGGCACGAAGCGTAGCAACACGATGATTTTCCAGCCGCCTTGCTCGATGGCTTTTTCGATCACGCGGAACTTCACGTTGTTGCCGAGCTTGCGGGTGACGTAGCCGCGTGCGAAGTGGCGTGAGATGAGGAAATTGATCGTCGCCCCCGCTGCGCAGCCGACCATCAACCCGGACCAGCCAAGCGCGAAACCGAAGAACAGACCAGCCGCCATTCCCATCGGCGCGACCGGCACCATGAAGAGCTGCGCGATGACAAACATCCCCGCAAACGCGATCATGCCGAACCAGCCGAGATCGAGGAGCCAGTGCTGAGTGGATTCGAGTAAGGTGACGATTTGCTGAAGCATTGGCGCGGGATAAAGAGCGGGCCGCACGCTGCTCGGCGAGCGGGAATTTTCTTACGAACCGGGGAGCGCGATTCCTTTCACGCGACGGTAGAGCGCAACGGCGTAGCTGTCCGTCATGCCGCTCACGAAATCGAGCATCGGCATCAGGCGAGCATACGGCCCGGCCTCGCGCGCGGCGTGGACGCACTCGGAGGGGAGCTGGCTCGCGAGCTTGTGGCTGCGCTTTGCCGCACCGTCGCCGCGTGCG
This sequence comes from Verrucomicrobiia bacterium, assembly GCA_040376335.1. GTDB lineage: Bacteria > Verrucomicrobiota > Verrucomicrobiia > Chthoniobacterales > Chthoniobacteraceae > SXWH01. Next base: position 1,026 of record JBEIQV010000013.1, read on the forward strand.
GCGATGTCGTTCACGGCGCTCATGAAAATATCGAGCAGACCGCCGAGCACCTCGTAGCCCGCGATTTCGATCTGCACACCGCGGTCGGTCGCGTAAATCGTCTCGCGGCTCACTTTCTGGATCTCGCCGAGCGCGGCAGCGGCGGGGATCACATCTACGAGCGGAACGTCAAATTTTCCCGCGAGCAAATCCTCCTCGCTATCGAGAAATGCGCTCGTGCATTGCGCAAGACATTCGCCGATGGCCATGGCGCGCAGCATCTCGATGGCGGCTTTGCGCGAGGACATCGAGTCGAGATCACGTGGGTGCTTGCGCTGCGGGATGATCGCGAGAAATGCGTCGCGCACGATTTCATAGCGGAGGTGGCCGAGGCGCACACCATCCTCGAAATCCACGAGCCGGTAGCAAATGTCATCCGCCGCCTCGACGAGGAAAACGAGCGGATGCCGCGCCCAGCATTCCGGCGCGCGCTGGATCAGCCCGCAGTGCTGCGCGACCGCTGAGAAGTGTTCGCGCTCGCTTTGAAAGTAACCGAATTTTTTCAAGCTCGCGCCAGTGTGCGGGACTGCGCCGATGAGCGAGGCGTGCGGGTATTTTGTGAACGCGCCGAGCGTGGCGCTCGTGAGTTGAAGCCCGCCAGAGTTGTCCGGCATCTGCAACCGCGTGAGGATACGGAAACCCTGCGCGTTGCCTTCGTATCGCTCGATGTCCGCGACCTCCGCCGCGCCTAGTCCCTTGCGGGCTTCGAGCGCGTGTGGGCTGTTGCTTTTGAACCAATGCTGAATCGCATCCTCTCCGCTGTGGCCGAAGGGCGGATTACCCAAATCGTGCCCAAGCGCCGCTGCGTGGACGATGGCCCCGAAGTCCGACGGATGCAGCCCCAGCGTGCCGAGTCCATGCCGCGCACACACCTCCGCGCCGACGCGCGATCCAAGCGAGCGACCAACGCTCGCGACCTCCAGCGAGTGAGTGAGCCGAGTGCGCGCGAAATCATTTTCCGCGAGCGGAAAAACCTGCGTCTTGTCCTGCAAGCGCCGGAATGCCGACGAAAAGATAATGCGATCGCTATCGCGCTGAAAATCGGAGCGCGCAGCTTCGCGTCGTCCGGGTTTTGCGCGTCCGAGTCTTTCTGCGCTGAGGAGCTGTGGCCAGTTCACGTGAAACGAATGACGGATGCCCGCCTATGAATGAAGCGAAATCTTAGCGTCGCTATTTCACCAGCGACTCCCACTCGGCGGTGGTGCGTTCGAGTTCCTGCTGCACTTTGAGGAGTTCGCGATTGAGGGCCATGGCGCGGCCATTGGCGTAAGTGTCTGGTGCTTCGAGTTCGGCAGTGAGGGACTTTTGCAGCCCTTCGAGTTCATGGATTTTCGCCTCCATGTCTTTCACCATCTGCGCACGCTCGCGCACGGCTTTAGCATCGGCTTTGCGCTGCTCGGCTTCGGCGCGCTTCTGTTCCTTTTGCTCACGGAGACCGGGGCCGCGCTGGGCGGTTGCGGCGGCGGCTTCGCTGGGGCGGGAGTCGGTGAGTTGTTCGCCAGCGGTGAGCGCGGCGCGTGCGGAAGTGGCGCGCGTTTTATCGAGGTAATACTGGTAGTCGCCTGCGTAAGGCGTGAGCTGCCCGGCGCTGATGTGCAGCGTGGATTTTGCGAGCGAGCGGATGAAATGCACGTCGTGGCTGATGAAAATGAGCGTGCCCTCGTATTGTTCGAGCGCGCCGAGGAGCGCATCAATACTGCCGATGTCGAGATGCGTCGTCGGCTCGTCCATGAGCAGGAGGTTCGGCGGATCGAGCAGCAGTTTCACGAGCGCTAGACGCGATTTTTCACCACCGCTGAGCACGGCGACGGGTTTGAAAACGGCGTCGCCGGTGAAAAGAAATGATCCCAGCACGGTGCGTGCGGTTTGTTCGCCGACTGGGTTTGGCGAATCGAGCACCGCTTCGAGCACGGTGTGACGTCCGTTCAGCATCTCCACGCGATGCTGCGCGAAGTAGCCGACTTTCACATTGTGCCCGAGTTCACGCGTCCCGGCCTGCGGCTCCAGCACGCCGGCGAGCAATTTAAGCAGCGTGGATTTCCCGGCGCCGTTTGGCCCCACGAGCACGGTGCGCTGTCCGCGTTCGGCCTCGAAATTCAGCCCGCGATACACGGTCATCTCGCCGTAGGAAAAATCCACATCCTTCAGTCGAATCGCGCGCACGCCACTGCGGGGCGGCTGCGGAAAACTAAAGTTGATAGTCTTCTGCGCAGCCTGCGGCGCTTCGATTTTTTCCATCCGGTCAATTTGCTTCAGCTTGCTCTGCGCCTGCGAAGCTTTGCTGGCCTTGGCGCGGAAGCGGTCGGCGAACTCCTGCAACGACGCGATTTCCTTCTGCTGATTTTTAAAAGCGGAGAGCTGCTGTTCCTCGCGCGCGGCTTTTTCGCGCACGTAATCGTCCCAGTTTCCGCGATAGCGGTTCAGGCGCGAGTGAGCGATTTCCACGATGCTGCCGACGAGCTGATTCAGAAATTCGCGGTCGTGCGAGATCATCAAAATCGAGCCGGGATAATTGCGAAGATATTCCTGGAACCACATCAGCGATTCGAGATCGAGGTGGTTGGTTGGCTCGTCGAGCAGGAGCAAATCCGGCTCCATCACGAGCAGTCGCGCGAGGTGCGCGCGCATCACCCAGCCGCCGCTCATTGTGCGCGCTGCGCGATCAAAATCACGTTCGCGGAACGCAAGCCCAGCGAGGATTTGCTTGGCGCGCGGTTCGAGCTGCCAGCCGCCGAGTTCGCCGAAAGTGTGCATCGCATCGTGGTAGGTCTCGTCGTCCACATGCTCGCCCGCGTCGTGCCGCTTGATCACATCACGCGCCTTCACCAGCGCAGGGGAAATGGAGGTAGCCAGCTCCAGCACCGTCTCGTCGCCGGCAGGCGCGCTTTCCTGCGGCAGAAAGCCGAAGACCATGTTTTTCTCCATCGAAACACGCCCCTCGTCCGGCGATGCCTCACCGAGGATCAGCGAGAAAAGCGTGGACTTGCCCGCGCCGTTCGGACCGACGAGACCGATGCGGTCGCGACGGTTCACTTGGAGCGAAGCATCGCGGAAAAGTGTGCGGCCAGCGAAGGATTTTGAGACTTGAGAAAGCGTGAGCATCGGAGCGAAAAGGCGCGGAATGTGTGCGGGGACGGCCTCCTGCGCAAGCCCGCTCCGTAGGAGAAAAAATATCTCTCAGCCGGACACTCAAAACCGCTTTCCACTTTCACATCCGCCGATTACGGATCGGCGCGTGAGCTACACCGTATTCGCCCGCAAATACCGCCCTCAGAAATTCGACGACGTGCTCGGCCAGGAGCACATCACCCGCACGTTGCGCAATGCCATTGAGCAAAACCGCATCGCGCACGCCTACATTTTCGTCGGCCCGCGCGGCACGGGGAAGACCTCCACAGCGCGTATTTTCGCCAAGGCGCTGAACTGCACCGGCGGACCAAAGGCGGACTTTGATGTGAACGACGACATCTGCACCGAGATCGCCGAGGGGCGCTCGCTCGACGTCATCGAGATTGACGGCGCGAGCAACAACGGCGTCGAGCAAGTGCGCGAGTTGCGCGACAACGTCCGCTTCGCACCGGCGCGCGGGAAGTTTAAAATCTACATCATTGACGAGGTGCACATGCTCTCCACACAGGCGTTCAACGCGCTGCTCAAGACGCTCGAAGAGCCGCCGGCCCACGCGAAGTTCATGCTCGCGACCACCGACGTGCAGAAAGTGCTCCCCACCATCCTCAGTCGCTGCCAGCGCTTCGACCTCCGCCGCATCCCCACCGCCACCATCGCAAAACACCTGCTGTGGATCGCCACGCAGGAAAACTTCACGCTCGATCCCGCCGCCGCCGAGGCCGTCGCTCGCGGCGCGGAGGGCGGACTGCGCGATGCCGAGTCCATGCTCGATCAGCTCGTAGCATTTTGCGGCGCCCACATCGCGGAGGCGGACGTGCTCAGCATCTTCGGCTTCACCGGCACACAGACCGTCGCGCACCTCTGCGATTGTATTTTGAAAGCAGACGCCTCCGCCGCGCTCGGCACGCTGCACGAGCAGGCCGAGGCGGGAAAAGACCTCAGCCGCTTGATGGGCGATCTCATTTCGCACCTGCGCAATCTCCTCGTGCTGAAAGCCGACCCCGCCGGGCTGGAGGAGGAGCTTTCCAGCGAAGCCATCCAGCTTTTTGCGGAGCAGGCCGACGTGGTTTCCATGGAAAAACTGCTCGGTCTCATCGAGCAATTCGCCGCCGCCGAGGGCCGCATGAAATGGGCGCCGAACAAAAAGATGCACTTCGAGGTCGCCGTCATCCGCGCCATCCAGACGCTGCAAAGCGCCACGCTCACCGAAGTGCTCGCCACGCTCACCGCCATCCGTGGCGGCACGCCGCTGCCAGCAGCGCCCGCGCCAGCCGCCCCGCGTCCCGTCGCGCCCAAGCCCGTTCCAGCGCCCGTCGCGAAACCCGCACCCGTCGCCAAAATCGAACCGCCCGCCATCGCAGCACCCAAGCCCGCCGCGAAGATCGATCCGCCCGCGCCCAAGCCCGCGCCGAAGCCCGAGCCCACCGCAAAAATCGCCGAGCCGCCGCCCGCACCAGCCCCCGCCAAGCCCGCACCTGCGCTCGACCCCGCCGCGCTCTGGCCGCAATTCGTCACCGCCGTCCGCCGCGACCGCGCACTCATCGCACCGTGGCTGGAATGTGGATCGCTCGTGGAAATCAACGGCACCACCGCCGTCCTCGCCTTCCCCTACGAGCAAGTCTTCGCCAAGGACTGCCTCGCCAAGGACCACGCCGCCCTCCTTTCGGAAATCCTCAGCAGCGTCGCCGGCCAGCGCCTCTCGCTCACCTTTGAAACCCGCTCCGGCATCGTCCCCGCCGCCGTCGCCACCGAGCCCGAGCCCCCCAAGCGCGACCCGATGGACGAATTCAAAGACGACCCCCTCATCCAAAAAGCCCTCGAAATCTTCAAAGCCGAAATCATCCCCGCGTAGCGGCATCATTCCCTGATACCTCTATGACAACCGCACTATTTACAGACAAAGCTAAACTCCTCGGCGATGTCGGTGCTCGCCAAGCAAGAATCTCCCAGCTAAATGAGGCGCATATTGGATCCCTTACAGCCTTTGTAAAGGCACTCCGAAATGAAATGGGACCGGAGGCAGGGATTCCTTACTTCGACCCATGGGACGGTGGAGTTAGAGCCGAGCTACTTTATCTCCTCGAAGCACCTGGAGCAAAAGCCGTTCAGTCCGGCTTCATCTCACGTAATAACCCAGATGAAACCGCAAAGAATTTTTTTGAACTGAACCGAGACGCCAATATTCCAAGATCGCTAACTCTAAGTTGGAATATCATCCCATGGTATATTGGATCTAAAAGTCGCATTCGGCCTGCTAACTCAAGGGATATCAGCGCTGGAATCATTCCATTGGGACGCCTTTTGGACCTTCTTCCGAGATTGAAGGCAGTCGTCCTGCTTGGCAAAAAAGCGGAGAAGGCGTCCGAACTCATTTCGCAAATACGTCCAGAGCTCCAAATCTTCCGCTCCCCACATCCAAGCCCATTGTTCGTAAATAATGCTCCAAGCAATCGGCAGCGAATCCTCAACGTCTTGGTCGAAGCCCGCGATTATATTTCAACTTACCGTTCGGCCAGTTAATCCGTTGCTGTGAGTGTGGGATTGTGGGAAGCTCTGCGTGTCGGGCGTGACAGTCGGCGGAAAACACCAACCACCCATGAGCACAAACATCGAACTCAAGGCGCGCGCGAAAGATTGGGAGCGTCAGCGCCACCTCGCCATTGCGCTCGCCGATGGGGCGGTGGTGGAAATCGATCAGGTGGATACGTTTTTCGCCGTGCCAGCGGGGCGGCTGAAGCTCCGGCAGCTCGCGCCGGATCGCGGGGAGTTGATCTTTTACCAGCGTCCCGACCAGGCCGGGCCGAAGCGTAGCGAATACACGGTGACGGTGACCGACCAGCCGGGATCACTTTGCGACACGCTCGCACGGGCGCTCGGTGTGAGCGGCGAAGTGCGCAAGCGGCGCTGGCTTTTTCTCTCGGGGAAATTCGGCGGGCAGACGCGCATCCATTTCGACGAGGTGAAGGGGTTGGGGCAGTTCCTCGAACTCGAGGTGATGATGGCGCCCGGCCAGCCGGTGGAGGACGGGGAGCGGGTCGCAATGGAATTCCGCGCCGCGCTGGACATCCGCGACGAAGACCTGATTGAGTGCGCTTACGTGGACTTGCTGACCGCATACAGCGGTGGCATTTGATTTCCCGAACAACCAACGACACCGATGAATATCCAGAAAATGATGAAGCAGGCCCAGCAGATGCAGGCCAAGATGCAGCAAGCGCAGGAAGAACTCGCCGAGAAGACGGTGGAGGTCACTGCGGGCGGCGGAAAAATCACCGTCACCGCGAATGGCGCGGGCGACATCCTCGCGATCAAAATCATCAAGGACGTGGTGGACCCGAACGATGTGGAGATGCTGGAAGACCTCATCCTCTCCGGCGTGCAAAAAGCCATCGAGGATGGCCGCGCGCTGATGCAGGCCGAGATGGGGAAAATCACCGGCGGAATGGGTGGCCTGCCTCCGGGACTGGGATTTTAGGCGGCGGGATTGAAGCCCGGAGGGCTGGGTGAAATTTAGCCGGTCGGCGTCAGCCGCCGGATCGCGTTAATAGCGAACAATCGGCCCTAGCAGGGGCGATGGAAAATCATTACGCGCCGTTGTCTGCCGCCCCTGCCGGGGCGGTTGTTCTTGTATGGCGATGATCCGGTGGCTGCGTCCACCTGCGGTGGACTTGCCGACCGGCTAATGTCGCGCTGTCCCTCCGGGACAAACATTCTCGCGCAGAATTTCAGAAGTTGTGTTCGCTCGTCGCGCAGGCGTTCCCTACTTCGCAGCGCAGGCGAGGTCGGCGGCGCGGCGGTAGTTATTGGCGAAGGTTTCGGCGAGTGTTTTGGCGAGGCGGACCTGGCCGATTTTGTCGGCGCTGCCGAGTGTCTTTGCGATGTCGCCTTTCGCCTGCTCGTAGCTGGCGACGCTCACGTCCTCGAACGCGGCGAGCGCTTCGGCGGGGAAGCTGCCGGTGCGTTCGCGGGCGGCGATGAGTTCGCGCCATGCGGTGGTGAGTTCGTCGTGCGTGTCTATGCACATCACGCGGATGACGAATGCGAACACGTCGAAGAGCCGCGCGCTGCGTGCGGGGATGTAGGTGAAGTGTTTCGCTTCTTCGTAGGGAAAAACGTCCGGGTCACTGCGAAGGTCGCGCGTTTCGGCGGTGTAGAGCGATGGGAGAATCGGGAGGCGGCGGAGTGCGTGGTGACTCGGGCCACCGGGCGTGCCGGCTTTTTGGCCCCAGAGTTTCTGACCGTCGGTCATGACGAATTGGATGAAGGCGTGCGCTTCCTCCGGATGCGGCGCACCACGAAGCAGGCCGATGGGGTCCACGCCGAAACTCGTGCCGCCCTCGGCGTTTGTGTAGCCGATGCGCGAGCTGCCGTCGGCGCGGCGGACGGATTCGCTTTGGAAGCGACCGTAGAAATCAATCGTCATCCCCGCGATCGCCTCGCCAGCTTCCACATCGAGCGCGATTTTTGAAGACGAGTCGGTGAAGTAACGGGCGTTTGCGCCGATGCGCTGGAGCAAACGCATCGCGCGCTGCCAGCCTTCGGCAACGGCGGCGTCCTCCGTTTTTTTACCGGCATTTTCAGCAACGGCTTCGTTCATCTGCTGCTGGATGAGCATCTCGAAAGCCTTGTTCGCCGAGCCGCTTTGCGCGGGGTTTGCGAGGGCGAGGCTGCGGAAATAGCGCGGGTCGGCGAGGTCGGCCCAGCGGCGCGGTTCTGGAAGGCCGAGGCGTGCGAGCTGGTCGCGATTGCAGGCGATTCCAAAAGCGCCAATGGTCGTGCCGAACCAGCGTCCCTTTTCATCGAAATACGGCTCACCCCCGACGAATGGCGGGATGGGTTTGTCCTTCCCGAAAAGATCGCGGTGCGCGTCGAGATAACCGCTGTCCACGAGCATCCCCTGCCCGGCGGCCTTGATGAAATCGTAGCTGCCGCCGCCGAAGAACACATCAATGCCGACTCCGACGTTCGACGCGTGGAATGCGCGGTGCGCAGCTTGTGCTGGCGTGTCTTTTTCCGGCGCGTCGCCGAGGACGAGCTTCGCGTTCGAGTAGCCGCCTTCGACTTCCGCATTCCACTCGCGGCGGAGTGTTCGCGTCCAGTGTTGGCGGAAGGCGTCGAAATACGCGCCGGTGAGGTAGCGACTGACTTCGCTGGTGCCGCCGGGCGTGCGCCAGTCCACTGTCACCGTCTTGCCGGTGCTGCCACGATACCATTTGCGAAATGCGCGGCCAAACTCCGCGCGGATAGCTTCGTTGTGCGGGCTGACGACGATGACTTTCCTCTCGCCATCGAGCGCGGCAGCATCGCCCTTAGGCCGCAGCGCCATGGGGGCGACGATGACGACAGCGAGCGCAAGAATAAGCGGCCAAAGACGCGACATGGCGCGGACTATCGCCGGAGTTGCGGGCGGATGTCCACAGCGCAGAGGCTAAGATTCGAGGTAGTGGCGCAGCTTTTCACGCAGCTCCGTGCGAGCGCGGAAAAGGACGCTCTTCACCGCAGGCACGCTGAGTTCGAGCACCTCGGCGATTCCCTCGTAGCTCACGTCCTGGTAGCGTCGCATCACGACCGCCATGCGCTGCGCCTCCGGCAATTCCTGAATCGCACGCTCGATGGCGTCCTGCATTTCCTCGTCGAGCAACGCGGTGTCGGGTGCTTTCGTTGCCTCGTCCTCGAACTGCTGCGGACGGTCGTCTTCATTCTGAATGGCATCAAGCGAACGCGCGGGATGACGCGCACGGCGGCGGCTTTCGTTAAAAACGAGATTGCGCAGAATCGTGTAGAGCCACGTCGTGAATTTCGCCGTCGGCTCCCAGCGCGCGGCGCTTTTCCAAACGCGGATGAAAACCTGCTGCGCCACGTCATGCGCCTCGGTCTCGTCGCTCAGCATCCGTGCAACCGCTCCGATGACGCGGTGCTGATGAATCTCAACCAACTCGCGAAACGCCTCCTCGTCGCCGAGCTTCACACGCGCCATCAGCCGGAGATCGCGCTCCGGATCATCACCGGAGGCATCAGCTTGGGAGCTAGTGGTTTCATTCATCGCAGGCGGTCACGCAGGTTGGGAAAGAACCCCCGTGGAGGCAATTTGTTTCCCCAATAGAGGGAGGGAACGTGTGAAACTAGTGAGTCTTTCGCTCGTTTTTCAGGCGCTTGAGCAGCTTGAAAAAATTCAGCGTGTCGCGGACGGGGTGGATTTTGCTCACCTCGTCGCCGTAGATCGTGCTCACGGTGGCTGCGCCGATGTTGCAGCCTTTGCGAGCGGCGAGCGCGAGCATTTCGGTCTCAAAGTCGAACGCCGCACTTTCCACGGCGAGAAATTCCGCCGCGAGCGAACGGTGGAACATACGGAAGCCGCATTGCGAATCCGGCACGCGTTGGCCGATGACGCGCGAGATCGTCCAGCTCATGTAGCGGTTCGTCATGCGGCGCACGAAGGGCATGTCTCGCGTGTCGCCCATGCGATTGCCGACGATCATTGGCGCGCCAGTATTGTTCGCTGCGGTGAGAAAGCGCGGGATTTCCTCGGGCAGATGCTGGCCGTCTCCATCGAGGATGAGGATGAATTCGATATTCTCCCGCGCGAGCAGTGTACGCAGACCGGTTTTGATCGCAGCGCCTTTGCCCGCATTTTTTTCGTGCTTCACCAAGTCCACTCCGGCGGCGCGGGCTTCATCGCTCGTTTTGTCCGTGGAGCCGTCGTCCACGACGAGCACGGTGTCGAGTTGCTTGTGCGAGCGTGTGGCGACTTCGTGGATGTGTTTTTCCTCGTAGTAGCAGGGGATGAGTGCGGCGACGTTAGCGCGCGTAGCGGCGGGCTGTGGCATTGCTGCGTTTATTTCAAACCATGCCGTGTGCGTGGGTCGTAATCGGCGGCGTGATATGACGAGCGCACAAGCGGGCCGCTGGCGACGAACTCGAAGCCTTTGTCATACGCGATACGCTCGTAGAGTTTGAACGAGTCGGGGTGGACGTATTCGACGACGGGCAGGTGCTGCGCACTCGGGCGGAGGTATTGGCCGAGCGTGAGCAACTGCACGCCCGAATCGCGCAGGTCATCCATGGCCTGAAAAAGTTCCGGCTCCGTTTCGCCGAGGCCGAGCATGAGGCCGCTCTTGGTCACAAATTCGGGCGCGATTTCTTTCATGCGCTTCAGCACGGCGAGTGAGATGCGATATTTTGCGCGCGAGCGCACAAGCGGCGTGAGGCGCTCCACGGTTTCGAGGTTGTGGTTAAAAATATGTGGTCGCGCTGCTGCGATGAGCGCGAGGCAATCCTCCTTTGCGTGAAAATCCGGAACAAGCACCTCAATGACGATCTCCGGCACGGCGGCGCGCACGGCCTCGATGGTGCGTGCGAAATGTGCGGCGCCTCCGTCCTTTAGATCATCGCGCGCGACGGCGGTGATCACGACGTGCTTGAGCTTCATCCGCTTGACTGCCTCGCCTACGCGCTCCGGTTCGTCGTCTTCCAGCGCGAAAGGCTTAGCCGTCGTCACCGCGCAAAAGCCGCACGCGCGTGTGCAGCGTTCGCCCGCAATCATGAAAGTGGCGGTGCCGCTGCTCCAACATTCCCAGCGGTTCGGGCATTGCGCACTTTCGCAAACGGTGTTCAGCCGCAGGTCGGTGACGAGCGCCTTGGTGGAAAAAAAGACGGGGTTGTTGGGCAGGCGGACTTTGATCCAATCGGGCTTGCGCGTCTGGTGAAGCGCCGGGTCTATCTTGGTGCAGGACATTCGGTCGCACTTTAGTGGCGGGGTCGTTTTGGTCAACGACTGGATAGACAGGATGGACTGTGTGGTAGCTATCAAAAGATACCGGTCGTTTTTCACCCAACACTTATCTCAAAGATTTCCTGCCACAGCCGTTGACAAGCTGCCCTCCGTCACTATTCTGCGCGCCCTTTTTCTAGCCATGCCTAAACGCACCTACCAACCAACCAAGCGCACGCGCAAGCAGCAGTTCGGCTTCCGCAAGCGTATGTCCACTAAGAACGGGCGGGCTACTCTTGCCCGCCGCCGCCAACGCGGACGCAAGCGCCTCCTGCCGAAAGGCGTCGAGGTGCATTTTGCCCGGCACACAGAGGCCTGAGTGCTTTGACTCCATTGAACGACGACGCGGCCTCCGCAGTGCGGGTGCCGCGTCTCCGTTTTCCGCGTGCTGCAAGACTGGCGCTTACCGCCGAGTTTGCGCATGTGCGGGAGAAAGGCCGTCCAGTTCATGGGAAAATGATGACGCTCGGAGTGTTAAAAAACGCGGCGGATTCATGCGCGCGCGTGGGCATCGTCACTTCCCGCAAGGTCGGCTCGGCGGTTGTTCGTAATCGTGTCCGGCGCAGATTGCGTGAGATCGTCCGCCATGATCGGGCGAGGTTTCTTGACGGGCTGTGGCTGGTCATCGTCGCCAAAGTTTCCGCCTCCAGAGTGAGCTTCGAGGTGCTCCGGGAGGAGTGGACGCAGCTTGCGAAACGCGGGGGGATTTTTCGGGAATGAGCAGAATTATTTCGCGTGCCGCGCGACTTTCGCAGATCAATCGCGGCCTTTTCGCATGAAGTTCATCGTCCGGCTGCTCATCCGCATCTACAAGCTGACGCTTTCGCCATTCCTCCACTGGCTGGCGGGGCCGGGTGCGGGCTGCCGTTTTGAGCCGAGTTGCTCGCAATATTTCGCCGAGGCCGTCGAGGGCCACGGCTTCCTCCGCGGCTCGCGTCTCGGGTTGAAGCGCATCTGCCGCTGCAATCCGTGGTGCGAAGGCGGATACGATCCCGTGCCGCCAAAAAACCCCGCAGAAGACACTCAACTTTCACACTGACCTATGGACCGCAAAGGAATCCTCATCATCATCGTCACGTTCGGCATCGCGCTGGGCTACCACTTCTTTATCGGCAAGCCGAAGCAGGAGGCAGCTACCAAAAAGTGGAGGGAAGAGCAGGAGCGCTATGTCGCTGAGCAGGAGAAAATCAAAGCCGCAGCACCAGCGACGCCCGACACAACTGCACAAGTAAACCCGGCAAATCCAGCGGTTACACCGACAACACCGGCAGTTCCCGCGCAGCCGGAGGCACCTGCGGAGACGAAGACGCTGACGAGCAATCCCGGCACGGTGGATTACGTTTTCTCCAATCTGGGCGGCGGCATCTCGCGCGTCGTGCTCAAGGGGCACTACGAAAACAAAGAGAAGGGCACGCAAATCGTGCTGAATGAATTTGGCAGCATCCCGATCGGCGCAATCGCCGAGACTCCGGGCGAGGGAACCAACCTACCATGGACGATGACCTCGGACGATGCGAACGGGGTGGTTTCCTTCGAGCGCACCGATACCGTGCGGCAGATCAAAGTGGTGAAGAAATTCACCCTGCCCCCCAAATTCACCGAGGACGAAAAGCGCCGCAACAAACTCCGCGAAGAATATCTCATCGATCTCGAAGTGACCTACACGAACGTGGGGCCCGGTCCGATGATGGTGCCGAAATACTTCCTGCACACGGGAGGTGCAGCGATCATCAATACCCGGGAGGAGCCCTACTATCAGGGCTTCGATTGGTGGCGGGATGGCAAGAATAATTTCAAGGATGTGAACTCTTTTTCCGCAGGCGGGATGCTTTTCTGGAGCCATCCGGAGCGGCTTGTTTTCAGGGAAGACGGCGACCTCATGCGCTGGGGTGCTGTAACCAACCAGTATTTTACGACTATGATCACCGTGCTCGGTGCGGAGGGGAAAACCGAGGACGATCAGCGTCCGCTTCTCGGCGTGACTGCCTGGGCCAAGCGTTCCGAAATCTCCGCTGATGAATGGCGCAAGGTCACGCCGTGGCGCCCCGCAGGCCACGAAGTGAAGGCCAACATGAAGTTTTACCAAGTGGACGGAGCGCTTGGCGTTCCTGAGTTCGCACTGACAGCCGGGCAATTCACCACGCGTAATTACCAGATTTATGCCGGGCCGCGCGAATACCGCCGTCTGCGTCTGCTCGATCATCATCAAAGCGATGTGCTCGATTACGGCACCTTTCTCGGCATCCCCACGGGGGCGTTCAGCCGCCTGCTGCTAAATTCGATGAACGGCATCTACGCCGGAATTGGCAGCTATCCGCTGGCCATCGTCATCCTCACTATCATCGTCAAAGGCTTGCTGTGGCCGCTGCAAAACAAGGCGAACAAGAGCATGAAGAAAATGGCCGTTGTTCAGCCCGAACTGAAAAAACTTCAGGACAAATACAAAGACGATCCAGCGCGCTTCCAAAAAGAAATGGGACAGCTTTGGAAAAAACACGGTGTCAATCCGCTCAGTGGATGCTGGCCGATCTTCATCCAGATTCCGATTTTCATCGGCTTCTACAACATGCTCGGAAAAGCCGTCGAACTCCGCGATCACGGCTTTTGGTGGGTGAAGGATTTGGCGTCGCCCGACACCGTCGGTCATATTTTCGGCCTGCCGATCAATCCGCTCCCGCTCCTCATGGCCGGCACCATGTTCCTGCAAATGTCTCTATCCCCGAAGACGGGCGACCCTATGCAGCGCAAGATGTTCATGTTCATGCCCCTCATCTTCATCTTCATGTGCTACAACTTCGCCAGCGCGCTCGCACTCTACTGGTCGGTGCAAAACATCATTTCGATTGTCCAACTGCTCGTGAACCGCAATAAAAACGAAGATCCGCAGCAACTTGCTGTGGTAAAATAAAAAACTGCGCGCCATGAAAGCAACGCCCAAGGAACTTCTAGATACGATGCTGGGGCACCTCGACTTTTCCTTCGAGATTAAGGAATTCGAGACGCCCAACGGCCTCACACTCCAAATCTACTCGCCCGAAAAAGAGCGCCTCCTCGGCCAGCACGGCGAGCTTGTCGAAGACATGCAGACGCTCCTGAATCGGATGCTCCATTCCAAAGACCCAAATGCGCCACGCGTCGTAGTGGATGTGGAGCATTGGCGCGAAATGAAGGACGACAACCTCGTCCATCGCGTCAAACAACTCGCCGACATCGTCCGCAACACCGGGCGCTCCTACCAGCTTGAGCCGATGAATAGCTACCAGCGCCGCATCGTCCACAACGCCTTCAAAGACGACCCTGAAATCGCCACATGGAGCCCCCCCGATAGCGAACGCATCAAACGAATCACCCTTCGCAAACGGCAGAAGAGCGGAAACGCGTAATTACTTCGCCGCCTTCACCTCGATGATGTCGTGCGGGGCGCTTTCGCGCTGTCCCGCGCTGGTGACGCGGATGTAGCGGGCCTTTTCGTGAAGTTCACCGAGATTTCGGGCACCGAGGTAGCCGAGGCCGCTTTGAACACCGCCTGCGAGTTGCGTGAGGACGGTTTCGACTGCGGGGCTGACTTCCTTGAGGGCTTCGATGCCTTCGGCGGCGACTTTGCGCGTGGCGTCTTTGTCCACATGACCGTAGCGGGCTGCGCTGCCTGCTTGCATGGCGACGAGGCTACCCATTCCACGGTATTGTTTGTAGAGCTTGCCGTTGATTTCCATGATCTGGCCGGGTGCCTCGGGGCAGCCGGCGAGCAGTCCGCCGCAAATGACGGCGTCGGCGAGCGTGAGTGCTTTGACGATGTCGCCGCTTTTCACGATGCCGCCGTCGGCGATGATGGTGACGCCTTTTTTTGCCGCAGCGCGGCTGGCGACGTAGAGCGCGGTGAGTTGCGGGATTCCGACGCCGGCGACGACACGCGTGGTGCAGATGGAGCCGGGGCCCTGGCCGATTTTGATGACGTTGGCTCCGCACGCGGCGAGAAATTCAACACCGGCTCCGCTGGTGACATTGCCCGCGATGATGGGCAGGTCGGCAAATGCTGCACGGATCATTTTCACCGTCTCGCCGACTCCCGCGCTGTGTCCGTGCGCTGTGCTGACGGCGACGACATCGCAGCCGCGCTCAACGAGTGCGCCGACATGCGCGAGGATGCGGTCGCTGTCGAGTGTGCCGTCGGTTTTACGCGTGGCGGAGATGCTCGCACCGCAGAGCAGTCGGAATTGCGAATCGCGCGCGGGCTTAAACTGTGAGCCGCGCTCATGGAGGATGCGCTCGATGTCCGAGAGCGTGAAAAGTCCGCAGAGCGTGTCGCCGTCGCCAACGACGAGCAATTTATGAATGCCCATGTGGGCGGTGAAAAAACGGTCGGCAGCAGCGATGGGATCGGAGCCGAGTTCGCGCTCGTGGATGGTCTGCACCTGCGCGCGCGGCATCATGGCGTCAGCGACTTTTTGCGAAGCGTAGCGTTGGCGGACGACGTGGCCGGGGAGCAGACCGAGGAGTTTGTTTTTGGAATCCACGACCGGGAACGTGCTGAAGCCGAAGCGCCGCGCCTCGATCATTTCAAGCACCTGGCCGATGAGCAGGTCGGGGCCGATTTCGATGGGGTCCTGAATCAGTCCGTGGACGTTGTTTTTCACCCGTGAAACCTCGGAGAGCTGCTGGCGCTCCGGCATGTTGCAGTGGATGAGTCCGAGTCCGCCCGCGCGCGCCATGGCGATAGCCATCGGTGCCTCGGTGACAGTGTCCATGTCGGCGGAAACGATGGGCAAGTGGAGCGCGAGGCGTTCGTGGAGTTGTGAGTCGAGCTTTGCGTCGCGCGGGAGCACATCGCTGTGCAGCGTGGCGAGTGTCACGTCGTCGTAGGTGAGCGCGACGGATGCGTTGGCGGGGAAAAACTGATCAGCCGGTTGATAGAATTGGGCGTCGAGAGTTGCCATGTCGAACCCTGCCAGACGAAACGCCCCGGAGTGAAGCCAGAAGTTTGCATGGTGCCGCGAAAGCGTTGGACGGAGTGGCGCGTTTTACGGAAAGTGGGTGCGATGCCAACGATTGCAGAGAAACTGATCCCGGCCGGGCTGCGGCCCGTTTACGAAAAAGTGCTAGCGGGCCAGCGCGTGTCCGACACCGAGTGCGTGGAACTTTACCACAGCAAGGATCTGAACGCGCTCGGCTGCATCGCAAACATCATCCGCGAGCGCAAAAACGGAAACGTCGGCACCTACATCCGCAACCTCTACGTCAACTACTCAAACCACTGCATCCTGCGCTGCCAGTTCTGCGCGTTCGGCGCGCGAAAGAGCGAGTCGCACGCATTTGAACTGACCATCGAGGAAATCGAACGGCGTGTGGCGCGCGGGCTGGAGCTGGGAGTTACCGAAGTCCACATGGTCGGCGGCCTGCACCCGACGCTCGGCGCGGAGTGGTATGTGGATCTCATCCGCCGTCTGCGCGCGCTCAGCCCCGCGCTTTTCATCAAGGCCTTCACGGCGGTAGAGGTGCGACATCTCGCATTTCGTGTTTTTAAAAAGAGCATCGCAGAGACGCTCGCGATCCTTCGCGACGCCGGGCTGGGCGCGATCACTGGCGGCGGTGCGGAGATTTTCGACCAATCGGTGCGCGACCGTATTTGTAAAGGAAAGGAGACTGCCGAGGAGTGGGCGGAGGTTCACCGGACGTGGCATCAAATGGGGATGCGCAGCACGGCAACGATGCTCTTCGGCCACATCGAGACGACCGAGCAACGCGTGGATCACCTGCGCCGACTGCGTGAATTGCAGGACGAGACGCACGGCTTCACCGGCTTCATCCCGTTTGCGTTCGAGAGCGAAGGCGCGCGGCCCGAGTTGAAGCACATCCAGCGCACCTCGTCTTTCGACGAACTGCGCAATCTCGCCGTCTCGCGCATCTATCTCGATAACTTCGATCACATCACCGCCTACTGGATCAGTCTCGGTCTGCCGATGGCCGCGCTCGCTTTGAACTACGGCGTGGACGATCTGCACGGCACGATCATGGACGAAAAAATCTTCCACATGGCCGGCGCGCACACGCCGCTGGAGCAGTCCGTCACCGCGTTGCGCAAAGCCATCATCGAGGCCGGGCGCGACCCCGTGCAGCGCGACACGTGGTATCGTCCCATCGAACAAGCGATCGCAGAACCGGAGCCCGTCTCCGCGTGAACACCGCCGACCCTTTCGCCGCACTTCGCGGACTCCGCATCGGCTGCGTGAAATACCTCAACTCCCGTCCGCTCATCCGCGCCTACGATGGACCGGTCGTCTTCGAACACCCCTCCGCGCTTGCACGGATGCTCGCAGCGCACGAACTCGATGTCGCGCTAGTCCCCGTTTTCGAAGCGCTCCGAGACCCGCATTATCACCTCGTAGATGGTGCGGCGGTCGCCAGCGACGGCGCGGTGTTCAGCGTCTTCCTCGCCTATCGCGGCGAACTGCGCGACATCCACCGCATCGCACTCGACCCAGCCTCGCTCACTTCCGCCAACCTCCTCCGCATCCTGCTCGCGGAATTTCACGGCTTGCACCCCGAGTTCGGCACCGAAGGCGACGCCCGTCTGCTCATCGGCAATCAAGCCATCGAATTCCGCATCGAGCAGGAGAAGTCCGGGAGCGACTGGCGCTTCCTCGATCTTGGCGAGGAATGGAAGCGTTGCACCAGCCTGCCATTCGTCTTCGCCCTCTGGGCCATGCGCCCGGAAGCAGCCAGCATTCCCGCCGCCGAAGCCCTGCGCCTTCTCAAGCGTGAAGGCACCGCGCACATCGCCGACATCGTGAGCGAGGACGACTTCGCCACCGCCGAAATCCGCGAGCGCTACCTCACGCAGCACATCCATTTCGACATCGGCTCCGCCGGAAAATCCGCCATCGCCAAATACCGCGAACTGCTCGTGAAGCACGCTCTCATCACTGTATCGGATGCTCCCCTCCGTTTCATCTAGCCGCACTACACTATCCGCTTTCGATCAAGGCAGGCTCCTTCTCAAATTCGATGAATTCACCAGACTCTACAGCCCTTTGCCTTTCACGATCTCGGAGCCGCCGAGGCCGAAGCGTTGGGGGCGATACATTTCCTCGATTTTTGCGGGTGGCGCGGTGGCGGAGCCTGCGGAGCGGACGCGGGCGAGGTAGCGGATTTCGTGTTTTCCCGGCCACAGCGAGTTGGCGAAAAAGAGGGCGCGATCTTCGCGAAATTCGTTGTAGTCGGAGTTCCATGTATTGGCGTGTTCCGAGCCAGCCATCGCCTGCGTTTTGAACTCGGGATTCACCGCCTCAAAAACGGCGGGAAGTGGGTCGTCCACCACCACGTAACCGACCCGGCCCGCTGCGGTGAAATTGAGCGTGATCAACACACGGTCGCCCACGCGCGGGTCGCCGAGATCGGAGAGTGTGCCGTCGTCATTAATGCGCTGGTAGCGCCGCGTGATTGCGTAGCCGCGATCCTTCCTCTCGGTCACGAGTGTCTTTGGCCGTGCCTCGATGGTTACGTTGGTGAAAACGCGACCTTTCGCCGGATTGCTGAGTTTCAACGACGGAGCGGAACCGAATGGAAACTCCTTCTCGAAATAGTCGCCCTTCGCCGCGAGCTTGAATGCCGTCTGCTCCTCGCCGGCGACGAGCGCGCCCTTCACTTCTTTGCGATCCGATTCCGTGCGGCGGATGTATTCAGAAAGCCCAAGCACGGCCCACACATTGCCCTGCGTCGTCATCCAGTGGCCATTTATGCGTTCATCGAAAAGCGCATCGGCAATCGCCTTCGTGCCGTCCGAGTTCGGTGCGAGTCGCGACCATGCGAGCAACCGGATACCCTGCGCGCGAGCGATACAGCCGAACCAAAAGTCTTCAGCAACCGGCTTGTCCTGCATTTTCAAAAGCGTGTCCGCCATCTTCGCGGGACCCTTGCTTTCCAGCACCGCGAGCGCCAGCAGCGCACGGCTTTCCTGCGAGAGCTTGTCGCGCTTTTTGAAGAGCAATTCGTGATATGCCGCCTCCGGTTTACCCGCCGCCGCGAGCGCGTAGCAGGCGAGAGCGCGCGGGGAGAGTTCCCATTCGTTGTTCGTGTCCGCAGCACCGCGCAGTTGCTTGCTGAGAAAGCCGAGCAGCCGCGTGTAGTCATCATCGGGCAACGCAAAGCCCGCGCGCTTTGCCAGCGCGAGCCCGAGTGCGGCGTAGGAACTTCCCCAGAAATTTGACGTGTTCGCGCCGGGCCAGTAGCCGAGCCCGCCGTCGCCCGTCTGCATTTTGAAAAGATGCGTGATGCTTTTCTCGACCGCTTTCGTGAAATCCTCGTCCTTGCGATTCAACTCCGGCAGCATCGTGCGAAAATCGCGCAGCGCCAGCCACGGCAACATCGCCGAAGTCGTCTGCTCCACGCAGCCGTAGGGATAGTGCAGCAGTTCGCTCACGCCCTCGCGTAAATCGAACACACGCGAGTTTGAAACGCTCACCCGGATCACACCTTTGCCACCAAGCAGCGCAGGATCGAGACCGGCGAGCAAATCAGCATCCGCATCCGCACGCGACTGGCGCACTTCGCGCAGCACTGGAGCTGGAAAGTGCACCGGAAACTTCGTCTCCACCGTATCGCTCAATTTTCCAAACTCCGCGCTCCACAGCCACACCGCCTCGCCCGTCTCGCGAAACTCCACCGGAAAATCCACGGCGACGGACTCATTCGCAGCGATGGATACGCGCTTCTCCGTTTCAGTGGCGCTCGCGGTTGCGTTGAGTTTCAGACGCACTACGACCTCGCCTGCGTTGGCGGTCGTGTTGTGCAACACGGCGCGGGCGAGCATTTGATCGCCGACATTTGCAAAGCGCGGCGGTGAGGGTTCCAGCATGAGAGGCTTGTTGATCTCAAACGCAGATTCGCCATGGCCAAATTGATCGCGCTTACTCTGCGCGACGGCCATCACGCGGTAGCGCGTCAGACCGTCTGGCGCTTTGAAATTTGCGAGCACATTCCCCGCTTCATCCGTCCGCAACGACGCACTCCAGTGGGCTGTGCCGAGAAAATTTCGCCGCACCGCTGCATCGCCGCCTTTTCCAAAACCGCCCACGAGATAGCCCTTGTTTTCAAACGCACGCCCGTCCGGTTCTTCGCCGAGCAGATGATCGAGCGTGACGCCCGTCGTCACATCCAGACGCATCAGCTTGCTGAAATACGCGAGCGGGTCGGGCGTATCAAAACCTGTGAGACTGAGCACGCCTTCATCCGCCGCCCACAGCGTCACCTCCGCGCCGATAACCGGTTTGCCAGCGATGTCGCGCACTTCGCACAGCACGTTCACGTCATCGCCGGGACGCACCTGCGGCTGCGCTGGCTTTACGTTCACATAGAGCTTCGCGTCGGGCCGGGCGACCCGCAATTCGGCGTAGCCCACGCGATACTCGGGTATCTTGAATTTCTTCGTCGAGTCCTGCGCGCCGCGCAGCACCAGCACCGACACGAACACATTCGGCGAGTCTGTTTCCTCCAGCGGCACACGCACCACCGGCGCATTGCCTTCCAGATTCACAAAGAAGTGCCGCCTCACATTTTCACGCTCGACCGTGACCAGCGCGCGTCCGGCGATGGGCGTCTTCACCAGCAGCGTCGCCTGCTCGCCTGCACGATACTCCGGCTTGTCGGCGGCGAGTTCGATTTGAAAACGATTCCGATAATTCCACGCGAGCTGATCCTTGCCATAGACATGGACTGTCGTTGTCGTGATCACATCGCGACCCGCAGAATCCCGCGCCACGGCAGAAACGAGATACAGACCGGGCTTCCCGACTTTCAGGCTCTCATCTTTTTTCTCTGGGTCGGCGAGTTCCCACTTGCTGCCCTTCTTCTCGATTTTCGCCGTCGTCAGCGGCGCCTGCCCGACGAATTGCATCTGTGGTTCGCTGCGGAAATTCTCCGCATCATCCGCTTCCTCCACGCGGTTGGTCTGCCATTCGATGCGCGTGAGTTTCACATCCGCCTGCACCGGCTCCAGCATCGGCGAGCCATCGTTGCGAACGGCGATGAGTTGAATCGGCAACGCCTCTCCCTCGCGCACCACATCGGGCATCCGGCGCAGACCGAGGTAAAACTCCGAACTGTGCGCGGTAATTTCCGTGCGCTCCGCAACCGTCTGCTGATCGAGATCCGTGATCTCCGAAGTGAAGCGCACCTGCCGTGGCTGCGGCAGTTTCGCGTTGCCCGGAACGTTGAACGACACTTTCGACACGCCACCCGCTCCGATGTCCACTTTCCCCTGCGCGGAGAAAGTCGTCGCGCCACTCAGTTTTTGTTCGAGCCGGTAATCGTAGAGCGCATTGGCAAACACGAACTCCTCGAATCCCTCGGGTGTAAATTTTTCGTCGCTGGCACGCACGCTCCACGCGAGCTGCGCCTTCGAGAGCGCCTTGCCCATGTAGTATTTCGCCGCTATGGACATCTCCAACGGCGTGGACAAAGCGGGCGATTTCGCCGCGACCACTTTTACCTCAAAGGCATTCGGCTCATATTCCTCCACGCTCCAGCCGTGGCTGATCGGGCTCCAGTCCTCGTTTCCGTCGCTTTTGCCGAAAACCAGCAGCGCACGGTAGTAGCCCGTGACATCGGGCGGCATGATGTAGGTGGCATCGAAAGAGCCGAATTCATTCAGCGTCACCGTCGTTTCTGCGAGCTGACGCCCACGCGGCCCTTTCACACGAAGCTTCACCTTCATCCCCGCTGGCAGATGTGGCTTTCCACTCGCGTAACTGCGCACGATGCCCTTCACGCGCACCGTTTCGCCGGGGCGATAAATCGGGCGGTCGCTGAACATGATACCGCGCATATCCTGAGCCTGCGCATAACCGTCGCCCTCCATGATGTCCTCTTCGTCGCCCCACACATTGATTCGGAAGCGCCCGAACTGCATCTCGCGCCGTTCGCCATCGAAGCGCATGACGTGACGATCCTCCCCGCTCGTCACGATGAGCCAGCGCGGCGATTTATCGGTCAGCTTGGCCATGCGCGCCGTGCCGTCGGCAGCCGTCTTCGTCTCGGCGAGAATCGCGCCCTTTTCGTCCACGAGTCTCAGCGAAGCACCAGCAGACGGTTCGGCGGATGCGAGCGAGAAGACGTGGAAAAAGTCCGCATCCGCTTCCTTCCACACCAACCCGAGATCCGTCACCTGCACGAGCGCCTGAGTGCCGACGAGCTTCACATTCGGAGCCGCTGCGTTGATTTGCTCGGCGGTGAGCAGAACCAGTCCCGTCTTTCCTGCGCCGAGGATTTCGTCCCAGTTCAGAGCGAGCAGTTTTTTCTCATCCGTCTGCGCATCCACCGTGAAGTCCTTCGTCCACGCAACCGCACCGGGCACGGATTTGTCGTCCAGCTTTTGCAGCCATTCACCGTTCTCCTCGCCGCCCTCTTTGTAATACTTCGCCCACGCATCCAGCGCCGTCGTTGCGCTCTCAGCCGGCACCACTTTCGCGGTCACGCGCAGACGCTTCACATTTACCCCCATGAGATGAAAATTTCTCGTGCCAATGCGCTGCTGATGCTCCGAGAAACCTTGGAAATAGAGGCGTGCTGGGACCGGCGCAAAACTCACCGCCTTCGTGAACGGCTGACCGAGCGTGAACGGCTCCGCTGCCGGAATCTCGCCCGTAAATGTGAACGTGTAATCTTTCGCCAGCTCGAAATCCCCCGTGATGATGAACGTGTCCCGTTCATCCATCACCGTGCCCGGCAACTCCACGCGAAGATTTGGCACCGCCGGCTCCACCTTCACCCATTTTGCGGGCTCCTTTTTCACCGCTTTGGCGAGCGGCTTGCTGAATTTCACCACCATCCGCTTGCCTGAGTTCACGAGGTTTTCCACCGCGACACTTTCCACGATGAATGGCTTCACTTCGCCCACATCCAGCGTGAATGCCTCGGCCAGCTTTTCGCCACTGGATGAAGCGAGCCCCTTCTCCACAACGAGTTTCCATCCTTTGCCGGGATGCAGAGATTTTGCGGGGGTGATGACGATTTGATTGAGAATAATCGGGCCGTCCTTGCGCGGAGCAGGCTCGCCACCCTCCTCTTCCTCATCGGCGGGTTTTTTCTTCGTCGCACCAGCCGTGCGATGCTCGTGAAACTGCTGGGCCCACGTGAGCGAACTTTTGTCGTCAGAGCGGTAGCTCGAAACCTCGTAGTCGGGATGCTTCCGCACATCCACATGCTCCACCACCGCATCCTCGCGCTGCTTCGCCTCATTGATAAATGTGAACGACTTCGCATTGGGCTCCAGGTTCGAGTTGAAAAGCAAAACCAGCCTCGGTTGCGTGGGCACATTCTCCGGCGAAAAATACTCCGGCGCAGCCCAGCCC
>JBEIQV010000113.1:0-9792 GCA_040376335.1 Verrucomicrobiia bacterium
CCGCGCAGTTGCGCGAGGGCGGAGTCTAGCGTGGCGCAGTCGGTGATGCTGAGGACGGGGGTTTCCGTGCGCGTGCGTTTGATGAGTCCGGCGAGGACGCCGCCGGGGCCGAGTTCGAGGAAGAGTTCGATATTTTCTACGTCCACGAGGAACTCGATGGTCTCAGTCCAGCGCACAGAGCCTGTGACTTGTGCGGAAAGGTGATTGCGAATTTCGGCAGGAGCGGTGACGGGGCGTGCGGTCACGTTGGCGACGATGGGGAAACGCGGCGTCTGCATCGGTGTCGCGGCGAGTGTGGGGGCGAGTGCGTCGGCGGCGCTCTTCATGAGGCGCGAGTGGTAGGCACCGGCGACGTTCAGTTTTTTGGCGATGCGGATGCCGCGCTCCTTGGCGGCGGTGATGGCGGAATCTATTTTTGCGTTTTCGCCGGAGAGGACGATTTGGCCGGGGCTGTTGAAATTGGCCACGTCCACGTCGCACTCGACGGCGAGCTGGCGGACAGCGTCTTCTTCGCCGCCGATCATCGCGGCCATCGCGCCGGTGGTGCGGGCGCAGGCTTCCTGCATGAGACGACCGCGCTCGGCGACGAGACGGAGGCCATCGGCGAAAGTAAACGTGCCCGCCGCTGCGTGGGCGGTGAATTCGCCGAGCGAAAGACCGGCGGCGCAATGCGTGGGGAGATCGCCGATTTCTGCGCGCAGCGCGGCGAGGCAGGCGAGGCCGTGGACATAAAGCGCGGGCTGGCAGTTGGCGGTCTGCACCAAATCTGTCTCCGGCCCATCGAAAGCGACGGAACTAAGCGAGCGGCCAAGGATCGAGTCGGCTTCGTTGAAGAGCGCGGCGGCGGTGGGATATTTTGAGACGAGGTCTTTGCCCATGCCGACGGTTTGTGCGCCCTGACCGGCGAAGAGAATTGCGATGCGTTTCATAGATTAGAGAGTGATGTTTGCCTGCGAGGAACGGGGCATTTCCTCTCACTCTCACTGGAATTTGGCAAGCAGGCGGGCGGTGCGGGCTGCTGCGCGTTCGAGCAGGAGAGGGGCTTCGCGCATCGCTTCTTCGAGCGCGATTGGGCGGTCGGTGATGGGGACAAGGGCGTCGAAAAGGTGGGCGTGCTCGGCTGTTTCGGTGACTGCGCCAGCGAAACCGATGACGCGTTTTCCAGCCGCACGCGCACGCCCTGCGATGCCCGCCGGGCCTTTGCCGTCGAGCGTTTGATCGTCGAGCCGCCCTTCGCCGGTGATAACCCAATCGGCTGCCGCGATGCGTTGTTCCAGATGGATTGTCTCGGCGACGATGTCGAAGCCGGGCTGGATTTTTGCGTCGCAAAAAGTGAGCAGCCCGAAGCCAAGGCCGCCCGCAGCGCCTGCACCGGGTGTGTTGCGAAAATCGCAGCCGAGACTCGTTGTGCATACGTCGGCGAGACGTCGCATCACGGCTTCCAGTGCTTCGACAGTGTGTGGGTTCGCACCTTTCTGCGGCGAATAGACGCGCGCTGTGCCGCGTTCGCCGAGGAGCGGATTTTGCACATCGCACGCTGCGATGATTTCCGGCAGTGCGAGTGTGCCGGGGCGTTCGATGCGATGGAGTAAATCGAGCGTTCCGGGCACTGCATGAAATTCGCCTCCGTCTTCGTTGAGAAAACGATAGCCGAGTGCGCGGGCGATGCCGATGCCGCCATCGGTGGTGGCGCTCCCGCCGAGACCGATGAGAACTTTCCGCGCACCACGAGCGATGGCGTCGCGCAAAAGAATACCTGTGCCGTGTGTGCTCGCGAGGAGCGGATCGCGGTCTTCCGGCTGGATGCGCCACAGGCCGCTGGCCTCGCTCATTTCGATGACGGCGAGATGCTCGCTTTCCAGCCACGCGTAGCGCGCAGTGATGGCGCGACCGTTGGCGTCTTCGCTTGCCAGTTGAATCCACTGCGCTCCGAGTGCGGCAGCGAGAGCCTCGGCGAAACCTTCGCCACCATCGGCAATTGGTGCGATGTCCACTACGGCATCGGCGAAGACCGAGCGAAAGCCGCGCTCGATGGCCTCGGCGGCGGCGAGTGCGGAGAGGGAGCCTTTGAATTTATCGGGAGCAATCAGGAGTCGCATGGCGTGCTCTCAGTGCTCGTTTCGCGGAGCGCAGTAAAGCCGCGAGTCTTGAACATTGTGGGCTTGCCCAGAAGCGACGCCTCCGCAACAGTGCGCCGAACCGGAGGGGTGGCAGAGTGGTCTAATGCACTGGTCTTGAAAACCGGCAGGCCGCAAGGTCTCGTGGGTTCGAATCCCACCCCCTCCGCCATCTCCCATGTCCGATTCGGTCCCATACAAACTTTCCATTTCACGTAAGGTGATACTCGGCGTGGTTTTCACGCTCGTTATGCTTGGGATGATTGCGCTGGTGAGCCTTATCAGCACGCGAAGATTTCTCGCAACTTCCGCAGCCGTGGGAGAAGTGCGTGAAGTGCTCGAAAGGAGTGAACGTGCGCAACGTTATTTCATGGAAATGGAAAGCGGAGTGCGCGGGTTCATGCTCTCGGGGGATGACGATGCGCTGATTCCTTATGAGCACGGGCAGTCGTTTATTATTCAGGAACTGCAGGGGTTGCGGAAACTGACGGCTCAAAACGAGGAACAACAAGAGCGATTGTCGCGATTGCAGGTGTTGGTGGGGCGTGGTTTTGCAGTCCATGCGAGCGGAATCGAGAGGCGGCGCGAGGGCGGTGCGTTGGCAGCCGCACAATATTTTTCCAATAAGGAAAACCGGCGTGAAGAAGATGCGATTTTCACTCAAATCCGTGACGAGCTGAATGAAATTGATCAGGCGGAGCGGTTGCATCTGGACGAACTGATAGAGCAGCGCGAGAGCATCGGCAGTGTGAACACGTCGCTTGTTTTAGGCGGCACGGTGCTGACTTGTATTGCGCTGATCGTTGCGGGGATTGTCGTCCTGCGCGACATCGCGCAGAGGAAGCGCGGGGAGGAAAATCTCGAATTCGAGCGCAATCTCCTGCGACAGATCATGGACACGATTCCGGATCGCATTTTCGTAAAGGATCGCGAGGGGCGCTTTACTCGCGACAATGCTGCGCATCGTTTGCACCTCGGTTTGGAAGCGGAGGATGGAGTGGTCAAAAAAAGTGATGCAGACTTTTTTTCAGCGGAGTTGGCGAAGCGCTATCGCGAGGACGATATCGCCGTGCTGGGCGGGACAAAAACGATGGTGAACGTGGAGGAGCCGGGAGCAACGCCGGACGGGCGCGAAATTTGGCTGGAGACGACAAAGGTGCCTTTGATGGGGCCGGACGGGAAGGCGATCGGGATCGTGGGAGTTTCCACGGACATCACGAAACGAAAAGCGAACGAAGAGAGGCTGCGGCATTATGCGCAGCAACTCCAGCGCTCGAACGAGGAATTGCAAAATTTCGCGAGCGTGGCGTCGCACGATTTGCAAGAGCCGCTGCGGAAAATTCAGGCGTTTGGTGACCGGCTTCGCGCGCGGTTTTCCGGCCAACTCGGGGAGCAGGGGAGTGATTTCCTCGCGCGGATGATGGATGCGGCGGATCGGATGCAGACGCTCATTCAGGACTTGCTCAAACTTTCACGCGTGACGACCCGTGCGTTGCCATTCGAGCGTTGTGATTTGGCCGAGACCGTGCGCGGTGTGCTAGGGGATCTGGAATTAAAGATCGCCAGCACGTCAGCCCGCGTAACGGCGGCTGGGCTGCCGGTGATTCAGGCGGACCCGACTCAGATGAGGCAACTTTTTCAAAATCTCGTCGCCAACGCTTTGAAATTTCAGCCGCCGGGCACGAGGCCCGAAGTGTTGATTGCCGGGCGCACTTTTCCAAATTTCAACGGCGAACTGCCCGAGGTGCCAGCGGGGGAGCCGTTGTGCGAAATCCGCGTGCAGGACAACGGTATCGGTTTTAGTCAGGAGTTCGCGGAACAAATTTTTAGTCCCTTCAAACGATTGCACGCACGCACCGAGTTTGAGGGCAGCGGCATCGGACTTTCGGTGTGTCGCAAAATTACGGATCGCCATCGCGGAAAGATCGTGGCACACAGCACTGAAGGGCGGGGTGCAACTTTCATCGTCACACTGCCTTTGAACCAACCTCAGTCACCATGAACGCAGAAACAAAACCAATCACTATTCTCATGGCGGATGACGATCCGGACGATCGTCTGCTCACCGCCGATGCACTCAAGGAGGCGCGTTTAATCAACGACATCCGCTTCGTGGAAAACGGCGAAGAGTTGCTCGATTACCTACGCAAACAGGGGAAATTCTCGGGCGCTGTGGATGCGCCGCGCCCCGGTCTGATCCTTTTGGATTTAAACATGCCGCGCAAAGACGGACGCACCGTGCTGAAGGAACTCAAACAGGACGCCGACCTGCGCACGATCCCGGTCGTGGTGCTCACCACATCGAAGGACGACGAGGACGTTTACAAAAGCTACGATCTCGGCGTGAACAGCTACATCGTGAAGCCGGTGACGTTCGAGGCGCTCGTGGATATTTTGCAGACGCTCGAAAAATACTGGTTCGAGATCGTGGAGCTGCCGCCAGCGCGCGAATAGCTACTTTCTCGCTCTCGGCGGGCCTTGTTTCTTGACCGGTCTTGGTGGCCGAGGCGGTCTGGGCTTTGCTGGCTGCGAGCTTCCTGCGTGTAGCTCGGCAATTTCTTTTGGTGTTAGCATCCGCCATTCTCCGGGCTCGACGGTCTGGATGCGGATGGGGCCGAATCGGACGCGGACAAGTCGTTCCACTTCGTAGCCCAACTCGTAAAGCATCAGGCGGATTTGGCGATTGAGCCCTTGCTTAAGCACGAGCCGGAGTAGGCCGGGGCGCAGCATTTCCACCGCTTCGCATTTTGCGCGGCCTGTGCGGATGTGGAAACCGCGCAGCATTTTCGCGGCATCGGCGATGTCAAAGGTGCGATCAATCACCACCTCGTATTCCTTTTCGACCTCGTGTCGTGGATGCGTGAGGAAATTGGTGAGGTCGCCGTCGTTCGTTACGATGATCAGTCCCTCGCTTTCCTTGTCGAGACGACCGACGTGGTGGGTGCGTGGCCAGTTTGGCGGCAGGAGATCGAAAATAGTATTCCGTCCGAGTTCGTCTTCCGCCGAGCAGATGTAGCCTGCGGGTTTGTGAAGGACTGCGTAAAGCGGGCGTTCACTGTGTAGCAGGCGGCTGCCGACTTTGACCGCGTCGGTTGGCAGGACTTGCGTGGCGAGGTCGGTCACGATGCGACCATTGATGCGCACGTTGCCCGCGAGGATGAGTTGCTCGACACTGCGGCGAGAGCCAAGTCCTGCGGATGCGAGAAAGCGGTTGAGTCTCATATTATGCAGTCTCCTCTACGGGTGGTGGAGGAACGCGCAGTGCGCAAAGCAGCAGGCAATCGAGCGCCAGCAGCCCGGCAGAAGCGATGAAAGCCCAGTATCCGTAGGCGTTCGTGCCATCGAACTCCACGAGCGAGTAGCCGAGCACCGGGCCGAGGAAACGCCCCATCCCGCCTGCGCTTTGCATGAGGCCCATCAGGCGGCCTTGCGCGTGGGCTTCCACAGCGCGAGAAGCGAGACCATTAAGTGTGGGAGTGGAGAGGCTGTTGCCCACGGAAATGCCTGTGCAAACGAGCAGCAGCAGGCCGAGTCCGCTTCCGGTTGGGAGAAAAGCGAGCGCGCCCATGCTGATGGCGAGCACTGCGGTGCCGATGATGGCGAGTGGTTTTTCGATGGGCTTTCGGAGTAGCCGCCGCAACACGCCGCCCTGCATCAGCGTACCGAGGATTCCCACATACGCGAGCACGTAGCCGACGTGCGCTGCATCGTAGCCGTAGCGTTTCGCGCAGAAAATCGCGAAGAGCGCGGTCATCACCGAAAAGCCAGTGATGCCTGAAAGCTGGCTCAGTAAAACGATGATGATCGTGGGAGCACGGCCACCGCCGAAAACTTCGCCGAGACTTGCCTTTTCACGCGCCTTGGCGCGGACCTCGGGCGTCAGTGTTTCCGGCAGACGCGCGATGACGAGCATGGCGTTCACGAACGCGAGCACTGCGGCAAAATAAAACGGCACGGATGGTCCGAACGTGCTCAGCATCCCGCCGAGCGCGGGGCCGATGACAAAGCCGAGTCCGAATGCCGCGCCCACCATTCCCATCGAGCGTGAGCGCTGCTCCTTCGTCGTGCTGTCGGCGATGCACGCCATCGCGGTGGAAATGTTCCCGCCGCTGATTCCATCAATGACGCGCCCGATGAGCAGCATCGTGACAGTCGTTGCCGCGCCGAGAATGGCGAAGCCCAGCGCAGTGCCGAGAATGCTCACTGCGAGCACGGGTTTGCGCCCGACGCGGTCGCTGAGTTTTCCGATGAGCGGCGCACATACCACTTGCAGCAGCGAGTAAATGCCGACGATCCACATGAGCTGTGAATTCCTGGCTGAAAACCGGGTTCCCTCCGCGAAAAGCGGCAACACCGGGATCACGATCCCGAAGCCGATCATGTCTATGAACAGCGTGAGAAAGACGAGGCCGAGCGTGGTGCGCTGAGATTTAGCAGGTGAATTTTCCAAAGCGCGCGGATGAAAGCGCGCCGGACCGTGGAGCGCAAACGGCAAATGCAATTTGCCGAAAACGAAGTGCTAGTGGCAGCCGCAACCGCTGCCGCAGGAGCCACCGCTCTTTTTTGGCTGCATGTCCGAGTAACGCGGGGCGTTTCCTTTCGCCATGACGCCGAGGCCTCCGGTGATGATGCGTCGGATGGGCTCACCGGTCTCGGGATGCTTGGTGAGCGGTGAGTCCTTCATGCTCTGCTGAAGCTCGAACTGACGCGGGGGCGTGGAGAGTGTTTCGTAAAGATAGGTGGCCATGCGACGGAGGATGAAATGACGGACGACGAATGTCGAATATCGTGTGAAACGACGCGCGACTTTGGTCGGGTCTTTACATCAACCAGCGGAGGATGAGCAGTGCGCCGAGGCCGCCCAAGAAGAGTTCGAGGTCCACTTCGAGGCTGAGCCAGTCGAGTTTGCGGAGGAAGGCGGGTTTTTTCATGGATGCTACTTTAGCATCGCGGGTGCCACGGGACGCTTGGTGGAAAAGAAATCTTTTCCCCGCAGGCTAGGTCTTGCGTCGACGCCACCACGGCGCAGCGAGCAGCGCGAAGAAAACGAGACCGGTGAGATTGATTTCGGCGACGTAGAGCAGGCGGGAGTCGGAGAAATAATCGAGCAAGGTGCGCGTGCTCGGGCGGTGTGTGAGAAAGCCGTAGTTGCCACCAGTGAAGGCGTTCACTGTGAGAGCGCAGGCGAGGTAAAGTTCGCTCCACAACATTACGCGCATCAGTGCGCCGGGGCGGGGGCGGAGTTTGTATTCAAACATGAGCCAGAGAACGCCCGCCGGGATGCTGGAGTGGATGAGGAGAAAACAGAGCACGCGCAGTCCGTCGGTGATTTCTATGGCCGGCGTAAACAGCGCCTGCACCGTGCCTGCGAGTCCCCAAAAATACGCCAGTTCGAACGCGAGAGGGCTGCGCCGTGTGAGCGCAAGCACTGTGGCGAGCGCGGCCCAGTCGCAGAGTTGCATCGGCAAAGAATCATCCACATCGAGTGTTTCGCCGTGGGCTTTGAGGATGATCGCACTGATGTAGGCGGCGATGAGCGCGGCGGCGATTCCCCAGCAGATGCCCCGCGCAAGTCGTGGCGATTGCACTTTCCTGCTCAAAAGCCACAGCAGCGGGGGCGCGAGAAAAGTCGCGCAGATAAAGCCGAGCTGGAGCGGGCGCATGACGCGCTACGCCAAAATGCCTTTGACCACTTTTCCGAACACATCCGTGAGTCGGTAGTCGCGGCCCTGCGTTCGGTAGGTCAGCTTCGTGTGGTCAATGCCGAGGAGGTGCAGCATCGTGGCGTGCAGGTCGTGGACGTGGACGACGTCCTTCACGGCTTTGTAGCCGAATTCATCCGTCTCGCCCCATTGGACGCCGCCTTTGATTCCGCCGCCTGCGAGCCATGTGGAAAAGCCGAGGATATGGTGGTCGCGACCATTGCCACCCTGCGACATCGGTGTGCGGCCAAATTCACCCGCCCACACGATGAGCGTGTCATCAAACATCCCGCGCTGTTTCAAATCGGTGATGAGTGCCATGCACGCGCGGTCCACTTCCGCAGCCTTGAGTTTCACGCCATCCTTCACGCCGCCGTGATGATCCCAGTCTTTGTGATAGAGCTGGATGAAACGCACACCACGCTCCGCGAGACGACGCGCCAGAAGGCAGTTGGAAGCGAAGGAACCGTCGCCGGGAGTGCAGCCGTAGAGTTCGAGCGTGGCTTGCGTCTCCTTCGACATGTCCACCAGCTCCGGCACGCTGCTCTGCATTTTGAAAGCCATCTCGTATTGCGAAATACGCGTGGCGATTTCCGGATCGTCCACGGTGCTGTTGAACTGCGTGTTCAGCGCGTTGACCGTGTTCACAACATCGTTCTGCATCTCGCTCGAAACTCCGGGAGGATTGCTCAGATAAAGCACCGGGTCGCCCTTGCCGCGCAGATGCACGCCCTGAAATTTGCTCGGTAAAAATCCCGCGCTCCACTGCCGCGCCGCGATGGGTTGGTTTTGCCCGCCCTTGCCGAGCGAGGTGAGTACCACAAATCCCGGTAGATTTTCCGCCTCGCTGCCGAGGCCGTAAGTCGCCCACGCGCCCATGCTCGGACGACCGGGGATCGTGCTGCCGGTGTTGAAAAAACAGTGGGCCGGATCGTGGTTGATTGCATCGGTTTGCATCGAGCGCACGATACAGATGTCGTCCACCACGCTGCCGATGTGCGGAAACAACTCACAAATCTCCGCCCCGCTCTTGCCGAATTTTTTAAATCCCCACTGTGGCCCGAAGCATTTGAGCTGCTGCCCCTGAAGCTGGGCGAGCTGCTGCCCCTTGGTGAGCGAATCCGGCATCGGCTTGTTGTGATTTTCCGCCAGAACCGGCTTCGGGTCGAAAGTCTCCAAGTGCGAAGGCCCGCCCGCCATGGTGAGCCAGATCACGCGTTTCGCCTTCGGTGCGAAATGCAACGGGTTCACCACCCCCCGCCATTTTTTCTCCTGCAACGCCATCGCCTGCGGCAAAAGCGAAGGATTCAGCAGCGAAGCCAGAGCAAGCGCGCCAGTCCCGCGAGCGGACTGGCCAAGAAAAGTGCGGCGTGTGAGATGATCAAACATTGCGAGATGATAAAGCAGATTAGGCGAGTTGGCTTTGGAAAAATTTCCAGACAGTTGGGTGCTTGTGGTTTGCTGTGATGTCAACCAGCGACCGCATTTTTCCCAACGGATGCACTTTGCCTTTGGCGGGAAATGGATTAACCACAGACCCACATGCGCTACATTGAACCACACGGACACATGGTTTCCCGGACGACTGACGACTATCAGGCGATGGTCACGGCGGGGTGTCTGGCTGTTTGTGAACCGGCGTTTTGGGCGGGGTTTGATCGGAGCGGGGTGCAGGGTTTTTACGATTATTTCTGCCAGCTTACGGACTATGAGCCGAAGCGCGCGGCGAAGTTCGGACTGCCGCATTACTCGTGGCTTTGCATCAACCCGAAGGAGAGCGAGGACATGGGGTTGGCGAAGGAGGTTATCTCGATCATTCCGGAATTTCTCGACCGCCCAAACGTGCTCGGCATCGGCGAAATCGGGCTGAATAAAAACACGCGCAATGAACTGAAGGTGCTCGAATGGCACGTGGATCTCGCAGCGCGAAACGACCAGCTCATCCTCGTCCACACGCCGCATCTGGAGGACAA
>JBEIQV010000170.1:0-7111 GCA_040376335.1 Verrucomicrobiia bacterium
CCAGTTTCTAGCCATCGCCCGCGCCTCATGCCGCGAAGTGAGGGGACGTCATCACCGGCTCCGACACTGGCTTCCGCCGGAAGCCGTCACGCGCGCACAATCGCTGTGCGATGAAATCATCGGCATCCTCACCCGCACCATTCCCCGCCTCCGCCACAAACTTTCCAGCACTCAAAAGTAACTTTCTTCACCAACAATGATCACCGCAAACACTCAACCTCTCACCCGTCGGGCAGGCACGCCACTCGCCTCCCGCCTCTCGACACTCGTGCTGCTGCTCGTCGCAGCAGTCACCACCGCCTTCGCTCAGGAAAAGCCCACGCCGGTCGTGCGCGTGAACGTCACCACGCAGGGCTGGGATTTCCTTCGTCCGTGGGGCAAGCGCCAGCCGGTCACGCGCCGCGCAATCGGTGCAGTCATCGAGGGCAATCGCGTGCTCGTCGCCGGCGAACTTGTCGCCAACTCCACCTACCTCGAACTTGAAGCCACCGCCGGTGGCAGGAAAGTCCCCGCCAGCGTGGAGTTCGTGGACTACGAGGCCAACCTCGCGCTTTTGAAAACCGACGACGCGGATTTTCTGAAAGACATCACGCCCATCGAAATCGCCGAAGCCACCACCGGCGACCAGCTCTCCGTCTGGCAGCTCGAAAATAGCGGACGCCTCCTCGTCACCAACGGCCCCATGACCACCGCCGAAGTCGCCCCCTACCCCGTGGACGGCGCATTTCTCATCTACCGCATGACCGTGCAAATGCAGAACCGCGACAGCAGCTTCACCATGCCCGTCGTGAAAGGCGGCAAGCTCACCGGCATCCTCATGAGCTACGAAGCGCAGAGCAACAACGCCAACATCATCCCCGCGCCCATCATCCAGCATTTCCTGAAAGACGCCGCCGATGCGAAATACGACGGCTTCCCGCGTGCAGGCTACGCATTCAGCACCATGCGCGATCCCGCGCTGCGTCGCTTCGCGAAAATACCCGCCGACACCAAGGGCGGCATTTACATCACCGAAGTCGTCAAAGACAGCCCCGCAGCAAAGGGCGGTCTGCAAAAAGGCGATGTCCTCCTCGCCGTGGATGATTCCGCCGTGGATCAAGACGGGAACTTCGCCGACTTCATCTATGGGAAAATCCCGCTCGGCCATCTCATCAACGCCAAACACTACGTCGGCGACAGCCTCGCATTTCACATCCTCCGCGACGGTGAAAGACAAACCCTGCAAGTCACCCTCGCCCACCGCGACCCCGCCACCTACGTCAGCGATCCCTACATCATAGACAAAGCACCGCGCTTCTACATCGTCGGCGGACTCATCCTACAGGAACTCTCCCGCGAGTTTCTGAAAAGCTTCGGCCCCGAGTGGGTGCGCCGCGCCCCCGAACGCGCCGTCTATCAAGACCGCTACCAAAGCGAACTCTACCCCGACAGCCCGCGCAAAGTCGTCTTCCTCACGCGCGTCCTCCCCACGCCCACCACCGTCGGCTACGAAGACCTCAACAGCCTCCGCGTCACCAAAATCAACGGCGTCGAACTCCAAAGCCTCGACGACGTTCCCAAGGCCCTCGAAAAAGCAGAGAAGGGTCTGCACAAAATCGAATTCGACGACGATCCCGGCACCATCTACCTCGACGCCGCCGAGTCCGAAAAAATCGAGCGCATGGTGCAAATGCAATACCGCATCCCCACGCTCAAGCGGCTGGAGTAGGCAAAAGGTTGCATACAACCGCCAGCAGATTACTTCAGGCTCAATATTTGGTCACCAATATGAACGCACATCGTCTTAGATGGCTATTTCTGTCGCTCCTGATTTGTTTGTCGGGTTGCTGCACAGACCACTCACACGACGCGCAGTATCGGCGCGACGCGCGCTCTCAGACGGATTACGTTGTCGGGGCTGTATACCGTTTGAAGAAACCGCTATTCGCTACAAAGGCGGATCTATGGATCTGGGGGACATATAACTATACAATACTAGAACGTGTCGGCGCAAATCAGAGACCAACTTCTCTCCAAGAATACGAGCAAAGGCAAGACTGGTGGGAACATGAGGGCCAAATCGCAGGGGTGGCCGGAGCTGGCACACTGATACGAATAACAGATATTCAATTCGTTCACGAAATAAACAGATCAGGACTGGAAATTTACGGAAGAATGCTGCTGGATGCCCCTTGGGCGAAGAAACCAGCTTATCTAAACTTCATTTCCAAGAAATCACTGACCCATGGCGCGCTCTCTCACTTAATCCGCACGATACCAGTGATAGACAGGAGCGTATTGGAGCCTGTCACCCCATGATGCCCCGCTAAGAGCACGATAGCAGAAGGTCTCAACGGTGCTCAAACCAACGCTATTCACCAATGAACAAACTCCCCCACATCACCTTCGCCTTTTAGGTCATGAAAATCTGCACGACGACGCTCGGGGAGACGGCGGACGATATTGTGTCCATGACTTTGAAAGTCGGCTGACACTCTGGCGGGTCGCTACTGCCGTCGCAGCCAGAGCACCCGCTTCCTTTCCACATACGATCGGGTGTAGCCGTGACGTTGTGCGTATTGAACAAGCGGTTGCTCGTATTTCTCATCCTCAAAGCCCGTCCAAATCGCGGCGGGCGGGTCGGCAGCGAGCCGTGTGTCGAGGTCTTCGGGGGCGACGACGCGGAGGCGCGCACGGCGCGCTGGATCTACAAACGGGGCGTTTCGCAGCGCAAAAAGGCCAGTGGCGAATTCGGGGTAAATGCGCAGACCGCCCTCGACCGGCACGGTAGGTGCAAGCGTGAGCACTTTGCCGTCGCCGACGCGCTGGCGCAGCGCGCGCCCTGCGTCGTGCATTCGGAAGACATACCACTCGGCGGGACGCTGAAACTCCCACTCGCCGCGCGTGAGCACGAGCGAGACGAGCACGGGCAGGCAAAGCATCGCCATACCTTTTCCGGAAACCCAGCGCACGTGCCCGATCCCGCAAGCAGCTGCGAACGCGAAACACGGGACGAGCACGTAGAAATGTTGATTTTGGTAGCGCGACGGCGCACACGCCCCGATGAGCACGAATGGCAGCACGAGTAGCACGAGCGCAGCACCCACCGATCCTTTCCTCGTCCGCAGCCACGCGATGCCGGGCGCGATACCCACGGCGAGAAAGGTGGCGAAAAGTGCGAAGCTGCCGGTGAATTTTCCATCGTTGGTGTCTGGCAGCAGAATTTCCTTCGCGACGTAGCGCAGCTTGCGCCACCAGACCGTCGTCTTGTGGACGCGCTCGTTCGTGGGATCGAGCAGGGTGAGGCGGGGAAATTCGAGATTACAGAAAAGAAAAGCCTGCGGATCCCTCACGAAAAAATAAAGCGTGGGTGCCATTGCAGCGATCACGCCGGCGGCGAAGGTGAGCGCGTAAAACAAGCGCCGCTTTTTCTCCAATGGCAGCAGAAAAGCTGCACAGAAAAGCGGCAGCACCACAGGCGCAAACGTGAGCCGTGAGCCGATGGCAAGCCCGGTGGCGAGGCCGCTCAGCAGCATCCAGCAGTGAGCGGGTGTGGACATCGCGCGCATAAGGCAGAGCAGCGCGGCGACGAGGAGAAACGCGGGCGCTTCGTGGTTCCAAGTCTTGCCCGTGGTGCGCAGAAAAAGCGGGTCGCACACAAGCAACATCACCACTGATGCCGCGCCCGCGAAGCGCACCCACGGCCCGCGCCCAGCCAGACTACGGTGCGCGCACACGAAGAGCATAACGAGCATGGCACCGGTGCAGGCGAGCGAGAGCAGACGCGCATTGAGGATAATATACGGCGACACGCGATTCAGCGCGGCGTAAGCCAGTGTGAGATTCGGCAGGTGAAAGAGCGGGTAGTCCACATACGGCTGGAGCCCCTCGCGGGCGAGCAGCGCAGCGGGCGCGAGGAATTGGTGCTCGTCGTGGTTTAAGTCGCCCGACATCGAGCGCAGAAAGATCGCCGCGAGGACGAGCGCGAGAAAGGCCGCGCCCGACGCGATAGCGAGTCTGCTGGCGGTGAAGTTCATCGTAGCCACATAGCGGAGTTAAACGGCGTTGCGCAATCCCGCTTGTCCGCCGGCCACCATTTGAAAATAACGCGCACAGTGGCCGCCCTCCTTCCTTACTTATTCACTGCAAGGGCTTCGAGGTAGTCGAGAAGACTGGCGAAATCTTTCACGGTGAGTGAGGATGCGAGGCCTTCGGGCATGAGGCTTTTGTCGCTTTTGTCGCGCTTGGTGATGAGTTTTGGATCGAGTGAGATTTCCTGCGCGGCGATGGTGCGGATGACGATTTTGTCCTCTGCTTCCTGCGTCACAAAGCCCATCTGCACGCTGCCGTCTTTCATCGTGAAGACGTTCGTCACGAAACCCTGTGCGATGGTTTTGCCGGGATTCAGGATGCTCTCGGCGAGTTCGCGGCGTTTGTAGGTCGTGGCGATGTTGCCGAGGAACGGCCCCTTCGGTGGCTCGCTGGCTTTCACGGTGTGACAGGCGACGCAGCCTTGCTGGGTGAAAAGCTGCTCGCCGCGAGCGATGTCGCCCTTCGTGGTCATCACTTGCGCGAGCACGTCGTCCACTTTCAGTGTGGAAATGAGCGGGCCTGTCGGCTGGGCGCTGACGATTGCGGGATCGAGCTTGAGCGTTTTCACTGCTGCGGCTGCGGCCTCGGCCACGGTTTTGTCGGCGTCGGTCAATGCGGTCACGATTTGCACAGCGCGCGATTTGTCGTTGGCGAGGGCGGCGGCAGTGATGATTTGCGCACGGCGCTTTGGCTCGGCCCAACCGGCGTCGAGAGCCTTGGCCGCTTGCGCTTTTGGCTCAGGTGAACCCACTTTGCGCGCGGCGAGATTCAGCAGAGCGGCATCGGCCCAGACGCTGGCTGCACCATCAAGCGCGGTCGCCGCTTGTTCGAATGCTTGATGCTGATTTTCGATCAACCGCGATGCGAAGAAGGCTTTGAGCAGCTTGTTGGCGTCCTGTTTTTTCGCTGTGATACGCGCGAGCGTGCTGAGAATCGCGGTGCCTGCACTACGATCATCCGTCTTGCACAGCGCGAGCGCGGCTGTGGTGGAGATTTCGTCGTTCGCATCGGCGGTGGCCTTGACGAGCAGCGGCACTGCGTTCGCGGGGATGCTTTCCGTCTGGGCGAGTTGTTTGACGAGATTCGGCAGTAGCGCGGCGTCCTTCTCCGCGAGCGAGATCATCTTCGCGATACTGTCTCCAAGCTTGATACGGTGGCGCTCGAACTCCTTCGATAGAAGCGCTGTCTCCTGCGCGTCCGCCTCCGCGAAAACTTTCTTGAGCGCATCGGCAATGGTTTGCGTCTCGGCCCATTCCTCGGGCTGGTAAAATGGCCCGCGTGTATCCGGGCGCGTGCCCCACGAGTTGCCCTTCCATTTGCCCTCAATGAAATAGAGACGGCACAGCGCGGTGATGAGTCCCTGACGTTGCGTGATGTCCTTCGTTTTGTTCAGCCGCTCGACGAGTCCGGCAACGGTGCGCGCATCGTGGATGCCGCGAAGCGTCATCAGCGCGCCGTTGCGCTGCGGCGTGGCTGATTGCACGTTGTCGAGGACGGCAAAGCACGCATCGCTCGCACTGAGTTGACGCATCACTTGCATCGCAGTGTGTGCGACCACGGCGTCGTTATCGCCGAGCAGCGGAGCAATCTTCAAACTTAGCGCAGGCACGGCATCCAACAGCTCTTTGCCAAAATCCTCGTCTTTGAATTGGTTCGCAGGAGCCCCGTCAGGAGCGACGCCGTAAAGGCCCAACGATCTACCGACTCTTACCACCGCCTCTCGCCTTGCTCGCGCATCCGAACTCTTGAGCGCGACATCCAGCACTTCATGAAAAATTCCCGGCCATGGGCGATCCTCTTCGCTCATCGCGCGAATCACCCAGGGGAGTAGCCGCTCGTCTCCAGCAAGCCGGGTAAGCTTCCCCCTCCACGATCTAACTCCTCCCGTGCTCATCCCTTTCAGCCATTGCGTTTCCACGTAGAGCGCTGCAATACGAGACTGAAGGCTGGCATCGCGTTTCGCAGCTAGTTCGTAAATCGGGCCGTCAAACTTGTAATCAGAACCGTAGTGTCGCCGCACCAGCGTCCTCTGCGCCTCCAAGCGCGTGCGATAGCTGGGCGATTCCAGCAGCTTCACTAACTCGCCGTCCGTCGCCTTCACAAAATCCGGCACCTTCGGTGCGACGTGTCCCTTCGGCGCGACGCGCACGATGTAGCCGTGATCCGGGCCGCCCCAATTAAAAGTCGCAGGGCCTTTCCAACTCGAAACGTAGGCGTAGCCGCGCGCGTCCACATCAATGTCCGTCGAGCGCGTGACCTTCACGAGTTCGACGGGTTTTTCCGTCTCCTCGAATGTCGCGCCCTTCGGCTTCACCGTGTGGCGGAAAATCGGGCCGCGTCCCCAGTCGCTCGTGTAGGGCAGATTATTCCACGCAGCGGGCCAGCCGGGCTCGTCAATCCAGCAGGCGCCGCAGCCGGAGCCGCCGCCGTAATCCGCGAGCGGCTTGATGATTTCATCGGCGAAATTTTTATAAAGACGCGGATAGCCGTGATCCTCGAAACCGCTGAAATGGTGAAAGCGAATATCCCAGCCACCGCCGTCGTTCGTATTGTCGCGGGAGAAAATATCCATCAACGGCGAGACAGCCGCTTCGAGGATGTTGCGAGTGCCGCGCGAGTAGAGTTGCAGGCCGGTGCCGTCGGGCCGCACGCGGATGATCCCACCGCCGCGAAGCTGCAATTTCCGCCCGTCCGTGCCCTCCGCCTCCATGAAACCAAAGTCGCCGCCCGCGATGTAGAGCCAGCCGTCAATGCCCATCTCCATGCCGTTCGTCGTGTGATCGGCGGGGCGATCCTTGAAAGCGAACGCGATATTTTTGACCAGCACCTTCTGCTCATCGCTGATGCCGTCGCCGTCCTTGTCAATGAACGCGCTGAGATGCGGCGGATGCACGCAATAGACCGTGTTGCCGTCCACCACGAGACCGCGCGGCGAATCCAAATCCTTCACAAATTCCTTCACCTCGTCCGCACGTCCGTCGCCATCGGTGTCGCGCAGGCGCAGGATGCGTCCGCGATTGGGTTTGCGGTCGAGCGAGCC
>JBEIQV010000024.1:0-20112 GCA_040376335.1 Verrucomicrobiia bacterium
ACGGCAAATTCAGCCGCAGCGTCAGCCTACCATCTGCGATCCGCGCCGACAAAGTGAGCGCCGCTTACAAAGACGGCGTGCTCACCGTCGAAGTGCCGAAAGCCGAGGAGGCGAAACCCAAGACCATCGAAGTCAAAGTCTCCTAACCGGAGCAAAACTCAACCGCCCGGCGGGTGGTTCCATCCATCCGCCGGGCACGATTTTCAAAAACCAATGAACACCTGCGCTCCCAAGAAATTCCTACGACCCGCCTCGACAATTGTCGAAAAAGCCGACGGCTATCTCATCGAAGCCGACATGCCCGGCGTCACACGCGAAGGCCTCGCGATCACCGTGAAGGACGACACACTCACCATTACAGGCCGTCGCACCAGTCTGCCCGCCAACGCCCGCACACTGCATCGCGAACGCACAAACCTAGACTACGAACGCAGCTTCGAGTTGGGGCGCGAAATTGACAGCAGCCGCGTGAGTGCGCGCCTCGAACAGGGAGTCCTGCAAATCTTCCTGCCAAAAACCGAAGCCCTCAAGCCCCGCCGCATCGAAGTCGCCGGGTAAAACCAAACGTGCCGATAGTTCGGTAGAATCCAGCTACGGCGATTGCGCAAGGAGCGGCGACATTTTACTACCTCTCGCTCGTCCTCACGTCGTGGATGGAAATTTGCGGCTCCACGCGTCCGTTCCATTCGTTGCGCTCCAAGGTGAACGCCACGTCCCACGGCAATTCGGGCAGCGGGATTTCCGCCGAGTTCCACCATACGGCACGGCACTGACCACGGCCCTGGCGTAAATTGAACGCGTAATGTTTGTCTTTCATCAGGCGCGGCTCGCCGACGTAGGTGACTTTCCGTGCGAAGAAAACCGGCTGCCGGTTGTCCGTGCCGAAAGGTTGCAGAGCGGCGTGCTGGTCCAGCAGCGCGAGCGTCACGTCGGCGAGTTGAAGCTCGGCATCGAGACGGATGCGCGGAGCGAGTTGTTCCGCCGTGAGCATCGTGCGTGCGGCTTGCGTAAATGAAACGCGGAACTCGTCGAAAAACTCGTGGCGCATCGTCAGCCCCGCTGCCATTTCGTGTCCGCCAAATTTCTCCAAATGCTCCGCACACTTTCCGAGTGCGGCGACGAGTGACAGTCCCTCGATGCTCCGTCCGCTCCCCTTCCCCACGCCCATCGGATCAAAACCCACCACCACCGCAGGCCGGTGATACTTTCGCACCAGCCGCGAAGCTACGATGCCCACGACGCCCTGATGCCACCCCAGCCCCCCCACGACAATCGCAGCATCGCCCGCCGGGTCGTAGTGATTCATCACCTGCGCCTCCGCCTTCACGTGCACATCATTCTCCACTTCGCGCCGTTCGCGATTTTGTAAATCGAGCGACTTCGCCAGTTCCTGTGCACGCGCCGGGTCGTCGGTCATCAGCAGTTCCAGCGAAGCCTCCGCCGAGGCGAGACGTCCCGATGCGTTCAAGCGCGGGCCGAGTCCAAAGCCCACATCGCGCGCAGTGAACGGCACGCGGATTGCCGAGACCTCGATCAAAGCGCGAACTCCGGGCCACTTCGATTGTGCAAGCCGCTCAAGACCTGCGCGAACGAGCACGCGGTTCTCGTCCACGAGCGGAACGATATCCGCGACCGTGCCGATGGCCACGAGATCGAGCACATCTTTTAAATCAAACCCCGGCACCGGCCTCCGCTTCAGCAGCGCGTGTGCGACTTTGAACGCAATGCCCGCGCTGCACAGATACGAAAAATCCCCGCCGAGCTTCGGATTCACCAGCGCGTTCGCCGGCGGCAATTCCCCCTTCGGCTCGTGGTGATCGAGCACCACCACCTCCACGCCCTTCGCACGCAGCTCCGTGATTTCCGCGATGGACGCCGTCCCGCAATCCACCGCCACGAGCAACTCCGGCGCGAGCTGCTCCACACACCGCGCCACACCTTCCGCCGAAAGCCCGTAGCCCTCGTCCACCCGGTGCGGCAGAAACGCGGACACCTCCCCACCCAGCGCACGCAGCACCCGCGTGAGCAGCGTGAGCGAAGTCACACCATCCACATCGTAGTCGCCGTAGAGCACGATGCGACGCCGCCCGTCCACCGCAGCGAGAATGCAATCCACCGCCGCATTCATCGCCGGGAGTTGAAAAGGATCACCGAGCGACTTCAGCCGCGGTTCGAGAAAACGCCGCGCCATTTCCGGCTCCGTCATCCCGCGCCGCGCGAGCAATTCCGCCATCCACGGCATAACCCCCAGCGCCTCCACGAGACGACGGACGATCAATGTTTCAACGGGCTCAGGGAGTATCCAGCGCACCCCTCGCTTCTACGCAGCCACGCCGCACAATGCAACGCGCCTACGCACTCTTCCGACGCGCACACGCACCCGTGCTTTGGAAAACGTCACATTTCGCCTCGATGCGCACGGTTTTCCCCACCGGCGAAAACCCCAGCCGCTTGCTGATGCAATTCTCCAGCGTGTCAATGTGCACGTCCTCAAACTCCACAATCTTCGCGCAATCGAGGCAGATGAGATGATTGTGGTTCGGATGATCCACGTAGTTCGGATCGTAGAATTTGTGGTCGCGGCCAAAATCCATCTCGCGCAACAGCCCGCTCTCCACCAGCAGCGGCAGCGTGCGATACACCGTCGCCCGCGAGACCGACTTATCCAGCGCCCGCGCCATCGCCAGCAAATCCTCCGCCGTGTAATGCTCCGTCGTGCTGAACGCAGCCTCGATGATCGCATCGCGCTGCGAAGTCTTTCGCAGCCCCTTCGATTCGAGGTATTCGTAAATGCGCTTACTGACGCCGGGACTCATGTCGCGCGACTATGCCCACCCGCCAGCGCGAGTCAAACACAGGGGATTCAGTGCATCCAAAGCGAAAGACAGCAATTCAGGAAAAACATCTGTCGCTTTGAACGCTGTATCGCTCTCCTGTGTCTGCTTGCTCCGTGA
The DNA here is from genome assembly GCA_040376335.1 of Verrucomicrobiia bacterium. Lineage (GTDB taxonomy): Bacteria > Verrucomicrobiota > Verrucomicrobiia > Chthoniobacterales > Chthoniobacteraceae > SXWH01. The sequence continues at coordinate 2,955 of JBEIQV010000024.1, forward strand.
AAATCTGGCCGGCTTCGCTTACTCGCAGACGCTTTTTGCTCGGTTGTCTCGCGGCGGGCGCGGGCGCGGGGGCTTGGATGCGCTTTGTCGAGCCGTGGTGGTTTGAAGTGACGCACCACACAGTGCCGCTCGGGCTCGGCGGCGAACCGGTGCGTTTGCTCCAGCTCACGGATATGCACGCGGCCCCGATGCCGCTGGATTATCTCCGCAAGACGTTCCGCGCGGGCCTCGAACTGAAGCCGGATTTGATCTGTCTCACCGGCGATTTTATCACGACGAAATACGAACGCTGGGAGGAATACACCGCGCTGCTCGCGGAGCTTTCCGCCGCAGCGCCGACGTTTGCCATTCTCGGCAATCACGATGGCGGCAAGTGGGCGAGATTCAGCGGCTACACGGATACAAGTCGCGTGCGGGCAATGCTGGAAGCCGCGCACATCCCGCTGCTTCACAACCGGCGCGAGCGGTTCGTCGTGCGCAATCACGCGCTGGATTTGGTCGGCCTCGGCGATTTATGGGCCGATGAAATGGAACCCGTCAGGGCTTTCAAAAACTGGAAGCGCGAGCCGGAGGTGCCAGTCGTTCTGCTTTCCCACAATCCCGACACGAAAGATCGCCTGCGCAATTTTGCATGGGACGTGATGCTCAGCGGCCACACCCATGGCGGACAACTCTCGCTCCCGCTCATCGGCGAGCCTTTCGCACCCATCGTGGACAAACGCTACGTGCGCGGGCTGTATCGCTGGGAAAACCGCTGGCTGCACATCTCCGCCGGGGTCGGCTCGCTGCACACCGCGCGCTTCAACTGCCGCCCCGAGGTGAGCCTGCTCACGCTCACGTAGCGCTATTTTTCGCGGACGGTCATTGGCTCGAACGTCTCAAGCAGCGAGGCCAGATCGATCACCTCATTCGCCGATGACTTCAGTGCGCTGCCGAGATTTGCGGCGACGGAAGCCACTTCCACGCGAATGCCGCTCCGCCTGAGTTGCAGTGCGAGGTAGGCGAAATCGGCGTCGCCCGTCACGAGGATCACCACGTCGGGATTCATCGCGGCGGACAGCTCCATCGCATCAATCGCCATCATCACATCCACGTTTGATTTGTAGTGGCCTTCCTCGCCGGGCGAACCGTCCTTCGTCACCACGAGAAATCCATTCGCCCGCAACCAGTGCACGAACTTGTTCTTCTTTTCCCGCTCAGTTTGCCAGACGGGCATCGCTGGCGGCAGCCCGACATACACGACCATCTCGATCAGTTCCCGCCCCCGTGTTTCATCGCAGAAAAAATCGCGCAGCTTCATCCACTCCATGCTGCGCTTCGCCGCCCACGCGGAGCTGATCACGTTCGATTCGTCCACCAACACCAGCACGCGCGTTGTGCGCAATTTCACAGCAGCTTTCTCCGCAGTCTTTCGGGCTTTCATAGTAATGGATTGAGGCTGGGTGAAAAGGTGATGCGCGGATTCGCCATGTGGATCATTTCCGTGACGATGAAGCTCGCGCGTCTCCCCGGCAAGAATCCATCTCGCATCCAGTTCAGGATGTGATCCGCAATGAGGCTTCCATTTCGCGAAACAGAAAGGCTAGATGCGGAACATGGAAGAACCAAAAGACCGTCGTCCGCTGAAATCCCGCTCGTATGCGTGGGTGCATTTGCTGGCGAAGAAACTGGCGGCGCGAGGGGTGACTCCGAATCAAATCTCGCTCACGGGCATCGGGCTCGCGGCGGTTGCGTGCAATATGCAGTGGGGCGCGGCGCATGGCTGGGCGCTGCCGTGGTTGTGGATGCTGTGGGCGGCGCTTTGCGTGCAGGGGCGGCTGATGTGCAATTTGCTCGATGGGATCGTGGCCATCGAGGGCGGGAAGAAGGCGAAGGGCGGGGATATTTTCAATGAAGTGCCGGACCGTATCGAGGACACGCTGTTCTTCGTCGGCGCGGGCTATGCGAGCGGGCATCTGGAACTCGGCTGGTCATGTGCGGTGCTCGCGGTTTCCACGGCGTATCTGCGTGCGTTTGGTGCGTCGCTCGGGCAGGGGCAGGATTTCGGCGGGCCGTGTGCGAAGCAGCAGCGCATGGCGATTCTCACTGCGGGGCTGGTGGGGCAGGCGATCTGCACGCTGTTGAGTATCCAGTGGGACGTCCTCACGACGGCGCTGTGGATCGTGGCGATTGGGACAGCCATCACCGCCGTGCTGCGACTCCAGCGGATGTATCGGAAAGCGCCATGATCGCCCGCATCATCGCAAGTCTCGCACGTTTTCTCACCGGTGCCCGCGCGCACTGGCACGGCTGTCTGCCGGAGGCGAAATTGCGCGTCTATTTTGCCAACCACACAAGCAACCTCGATCTCGTGCTGCTGTGGGCTTCGCTGCCGCCGGAGCTTCGGCGCATCACGCGTCCCGTCGGCGCGCAGGATTATTGGAGCAGCGGGATTCGCGCGTTTCTGTCACTGCGTGTTTTTCGCGCAGTGCTCATCGAGCGCAAGCAAGTCACCAAATCGAACAACCCACTGCGGCCCATGCTCGCAGCGCTGGAGGGCGGCGAAAGTCTCATCATCTTCCCCGAAGGCACGCGCAACCCGAACGGCGAAGTGAACGAATTTCGCCCCGGCCTTTTCCACCTCGCGAAGGCGCGGCCCGATGTGGAGTTCGTGCCCGTCTTCATAGACAACCTCAACCGCGTCCTGCCCAAGGGCGAGATTCTCCCCGTGCCCATCCTTTGCTCCGTGCGATTCGGCACACCGCTCACCCTCGCCACGGACGAAACGAAACCGCAATTCCTCACCCGCGCCCGCGAAGCCATGCTCGCCCTCCGCCCACAATGAACCTCGACCGCGAAACACAATACCTCTTCGGCGGAACACTCGGCATCCTCACCGTCGCCAGCGTCATCGGCTGGGTGCTGAAAGCGCGCATCACCAGCGAGAGCGGACGCAAGGTCGTGGACAACCTCGTCTCCCGCACCAACGCGTGGTGGGTGATGGCCGCAGTCTTTGGCGGCGCGCTCGCCATCGGAAAACTCGCACCCGTTTTCCTTTTTGCTTTCACCTCCTTCCTCGCGCTCCGCGAATTCATCACGCTCACACCCACGCGGCGCGGCGATCACCGCTCGTTGTTCTGGGCCTTCTTCGTCATCCTGCCGCTGCAATACTGGACGCTTGCACGGGAATGGTATGGCCTCTTCAGCATCCTCATCCCGGTTTACGCATTCCTTTTCATCCCCGTGCGAAATGCCATCGCCGGCGACACCGAGCACTTTCTCGAACGCACCGCGAAGATCCAGTGGGGACTCATGATCGCCGTGTATAGCGTCAGTCACGCGCCCGCACTCGTCACTTTGCTGGAAATCCCCGGCTATACCGGCAACGCAAAGCTCCTCTTCTTCCTCGTCTTCGTCGCCCAGATTTCCGACGTGCTCCAATATGTCTGGGGCAAAACATGCGGGCGCCACCCCATCGCCCCCAAACTCAGCCCGAACAAAACTATCGAGGGCTTCGTCGGCGGTTCGCTCAGCGCCATCGCAGCGGGCACCGCACTGTGGTGGGCCACGCCGTTCACGCCGCTGCAAGCAGCGGGAATGTCCGCCGTCATCGTGCTCATGGGCTTCTTTGGCGGGCTGGTTATGTCCGCCATCAAGCGCGACCGCGGTGTGAAAGACTACGGCGAAACCATCCCCGGCCACGGCGGAGTGCTCGACCGCATAGACTCCCTCTGCTTCGCCGCCCCCGTCTTCTTCCACTGCGTGCGGTATTGGTTCACCAACTAAGCTTCGATGTAATCAACGCATCGCCGCTTCGCCGACGAATGGATTGGTTTTTCTTTCGTGGCCGAGCGTGGTCGCTGGGCCATGGCCGGGGAGGACTTTCACATCGTCGCCGAGCGGCCAGAGTTTTTCACGGATGCCGTTGAGCAGGAGTGGATGATCACCGCCGGGCAAATCCGTGCGCCCGATGCTCCCAGCAAAAAGAACGTCGCCGCCAAACAGCACGCGTTCGTCCCTTTGAAAAAAACAAAGGCTGCCGGGGCAATGGCCGGGGACGAGTAGCACTTGGAAAGCGAGACCCTCCACGTTGAGCGAAGGCGTTTCTCCGATGAGCAAGTCGGGCGTCAGCGTTTCGATTTCCCAATTAAAACCGAGCCGTGTGAAAAACTGGGCGTCGCTGACCATCGGCGCGCAATCGGCGTGGCAGAGCACACGGGCACCGTGTTCACGCTGGATGCGCGCGGCGTCCCACACGTGATCGATGTGCCCATGCGTGAGCAGTAAGGTTTTTACGCGATAGCCACGCTCGCTCAGCCAATCGGCAGCCTCTTGTGGCGCGTCCACGAGGATGCCGTGCGCGGGAAGAAAAAAGCAGTTTGTGTCGAAAATACCGGCGGTGAAAAAATCCATTTCCATATCCGCATTCTTTTCGCGTCCGCCGCGCAAAGTGTCGAGCGCCCACAGCGGGGAAAAGAAAAGGGCGGGAAGCATTTCGCCTCCCGCCCTATGTAGATTTGACAGTTTGTGAATTAGTTAGCCGGTGCTGGCTTGCCTCCCTCTGCGGGTTTGCCTTCGCCGGGCTTGCCGCCGGGGCCGCCACGACGACCACCGCGTTCCTCGCGGGCCTTTTTCATTTTCTCCTTTTGCTCAGGCGTCAGCACATTTCCGATTTCCTCGAACTGCGCCTTCATAGCATCGCGGAATTTCGTCTTGTCCTCTTCGGTCAGATTTTCGCGACCTTTATCACGGAGTGCCTTCAGTTCGTCCGAAGTCTTGGCAAAGATGGCTTTGATTTTGTCCTGCTGCTCCTGCGTGAGGCCGAGGTGTTCGGTCATCTTTTTGAGGCGCTCCTCAGGGGAAACCCAACGACCTTCGCCGCCGGGTCCACGACGCTCGCCTGCGGGTTTGCCGCCAGCAGGTCCGCCCGCGGGCTTCTCCTCGGCGATAGTGATGTTGGAAAGCAGCGCGAGGGCTGCGACAGTAAGTATGTAGCTTTTCATAGCAGGCAGGAAAACCACGCACAGCGGCAAGAGTTGCGCGGAGAGTTGGAAAATTTGCGACGGCGCGAGGTATCTATTCCCTCGGCAGCAAAAAGGATGTAACCCGTTGTGAGCAGGCCCTCAGCAAAGCATCAGCGTCCTCTTTCAAAAGAATCTTAGAAACAGGGTGCTACATCACCCCATACGCCGCAGCACTCGCAGGCGCTCACGGCCTTCGCGACCTTCAAAGGCAACATCAGGCACATAGTCGGCGACGATTTCGTAACCATCCGCAAAGAGCGCAGTGAGGTCGGTGACGCTGAAGGGATACGGCGGGCCAGCGTGGCCAGGATCGAGCGCGGGGTTTATGAACCAGACGCCGATGAGCAGGCCGCCTGGACGAAGCGTCAGGTCAATGCCGCGACGGTAGTCGGCGCGCAATTCCGGCGGCAGGCCGCTCATGCAGGTGTGCTCCAGCACGACGTCGAAAGCGCCGCGCATTTCAGCCGGAGGATCGAACAAGTCGCCGACTACGAAACGCTCCACCAGTTTCGGATACTGAACGCGTGCCTCGGCTATCCCGGTAGGGGCGATGTCGAGGCCAGTGGCATCCAGACCATGCTCGACCGCGAGCGCTACTTCGTGACCGCGTCCGCATCCCGGCACGAGTGCCCGCCCGCTCACCGGATGGCGTTCAAGGTATTGTCGCATCGGGAGCGATGGTCCGCCACGATCCCAGAAGACTTCGCCTTTTTGATATTTTTCTTCCCAACTCATGGTCGTAGTCAGCGTTTCGTTTGCATGATGTCAATGAGCTGCGGCACGACTCGTGGCGTTCGCTTCTACGCACGCACGCCGAGGCCGATGACTTCGCGGAGGTATTTGAGCGAGCGTTCGAGTTCGCCTTTTTGAAAGTCCTGCTCGGCTTTCTTTTTGTCTGGGCCTTCGGCTTTGAATCCGGGGATGGCGTGTCCGCGTTTGGCGAGGGCCTCAAAGTGCGCGAGGGCTTCGGGGCGTTTGTCGTAGTCCTTCCAAAATCCTTCTTTTTTGTAGGGGAAGTTTTTGGAAAAGCCGCCGATGGTTTCGATCATGATGGGAACCTTCGGGCAAAGCTCCAGCCAGCGGGCGCTGTATTTTTTCCAGTCCATCAAACCCTCGCCCGCCGCGGTCCACGCGATGCTCGCGCCGTCGGGCGTCTCCCAAATCATGTTGTCGCGGAGGCTGGAGCAAATGGTGTAGGGGCCGAGGATTTCGAGCACGTCCTGCGGGTCTTCGAGCGTCCACGCAGCGTTGCCGCTGTCTATGTTCACGCCGACGAAATCCTTGCCGGCTTCCTCGACCAAATCGCGCAGCTCCCACGAGTGCATGTCGCCGGCGTGGTTCTCGACCGCGATTTTGACACCCGCATCGAGCGCGGCGCCGCGACAGGCTTTGAGAACCTTCACCGTGTCGGCGATGCGTGCGCGGATGCCACCCTCCGTCTGGCGATCCTCCATCGCGCCGAGCACCACGCGATAGACAGGCGAGCCGAGCGTCTTTGCCACGCGGATGCCGAGCCGCAGGTGCTCCTCCGCCGTGCCCCATGTTTTGCGAAAGCGCACGCTCGTGGGGCAGATGCTCCAGCCGCCGGTGTAGAGCGCGACACCGAGGTCGTCCGCCTTTTTGCGCACCTCGCGGAGCGCGGCGTCTTCGAGCGACTCGTAACTTTCCATGTCGCTGATGAAAAGTGTGTCGCACTTGAGTTGCGCGGCGTAGTCGAGCAATTGCGCGGCCTTCCAGCCCATTGCTCGCACGGCGAAATTGTCGAAGCCGAGCCGGATGCCGAGTTTCTTCGTCTCCGCGAAGGCGGGAGCGGCGAGTGCTGCGGTGAGTGTGGCGAGGAAAGTGCGGCGCGTTTGCATGGTGGATTTTTCGAGAGAAAGAGAGCGATGACGCGGGAAGCGCGGCGAGCCAAGCGCGAAGTCATTGTGAAAGGAAGAAGGCAGGATGCTTGACTTGGCGGGGTCGGCTCCTAGCCTCGCGCGAAATTTCCAAAAAGTTGTGAAGCACTTGTTCCTGATCGCACTCGCCCTCATTTCCATCACGCTCGCACGCGTGCAAGCCGCCGACGCCCAGGTGCTCGACGGCGTGGCCGCTGTGGTGAACAACGACGTGGTCACTTTCTCCCAAGTGCGCGAACTGACGACACCCATCGAAAATGCTGCCAGGGCCAATTTCACAGGCGCGGCGCTCGCGGAGAAAATCAAGGAAGTGCGCACACGCGCGGTGAACGACCTGATTGACCGGCAGCTCATCATCCAGGAATTCCGCACGATGAAGGCCAGCATCCCCTCGCACGTCGTTGAGGATCGCATCAACACCATTGTGCGCACGGATTTTGGAGGCGACCGCTCAGCGTTCCAGAAGACGATTGTCGCGCAGGGCTACACGCTGGATCGCCTGCGCAAGATGGAGGAGGAGAAAATCATCGTGCAGGCGATGCGCTCACGCGAAGTGAAGAGCGACCCCATCATCCCGGCGGGACGCGTGGAGAGTTACTACCGCGAGCACAAGCAGGAGTGGACGACCAATGACGAGGTGAAGCTGCGCATGATCAAAATCGCGGGCGGTGCCGAGCCCGAGAAGAAGTTGAAAATGATGAAAGAGATCCGTGGAAAGATTGTCGGCGGCGCGGACTTTGGCGACATGGCGCGTATCTACTCGGACGACTCCACACAGGACAAAAACGGCGACTGGGGCTGGGTGAAGCGCGGCGATCTTTCGCCGGACATGGAGCGCATCGCCTTCTCGCTGCCGCTGGGCAAGACGAGTGAAATCGTGACACTCAACCAGAGTTTTTACCTCATGCTCGTGGAGGAAAAGAAGGCGGGCATTTCCAAACCGCTGAAGGATGTGCGCGACGAAATCGAACGCCGCCTCCTGCAAGTCGAACGCCAGAAATTGCAGCAGGGCTGGATTGATCGCCTGCGGAAAAAGGCGTTCATCAAAATCTACTGATGCCACGGCGCGTCATCGGCATCACGCTGGGCGACGGCGCGGGCATCGGGCCGGAGGTCGTTCGCAGCGCGCTCGCCAGTGGAAAGCTGGACGGCGATTTTGAATATCGCGTCATCGGCGACGCGAGCGGAGCAACGCCCGGACAACCAACCACCGCGAGCGCAAAAGCCGCACTGGATGGGCTGGAGGAATCCGCACGGCTCGCGCTGGCGGGAGAAATTTGCGCAGTCGTCACCGGCCCGGTCAGCAAAGCGCGGATGCACGAAGTCGGCTTTGCATTTCCGGGACAGACGGAATTTTTCGCCAGCCGCTGGCACACGCCGAACCACGCCATGTGCCTCACCGGCGGCGCGCTGACCGTCGCGCTCGTCACCGCGCACGTGCCGCTGAAAGACGTGCAGTTGACCGTGCCGGAAATCATGCGCACCGGCGAACTGCTCGCGGATTTCCTCACGCTCCGCCTCGGCAGAGCGCCGCGCATCGCAGTGGCCGGGCTGAATCCCCACGCGGGCGAAAGTGGCGATCTCGGGCGCGAGGAAATTGAAATCATCCAGCCAGCGCTCGCACTTCTCGGCGGCGATGGATGGAGCGGCCCTCATTCGCCGGACACCGTTTTCTGTCGCGCAGTCGCGGGGGAATTCGACGGCGTGCTGTGCATGTATCACGATCAAGGCCTCATCCCGCTGAAGCTCCACGCATTTGATCAGGGCGTGAATGTCACGCTCGGCCTCCCCTTCCCCCGCACCTCGCCCGACCACGGCACCGCGTTCGACATCGCCGACAAAGGAATCGCCCGCCCCGACAGCATGGTCGCCGCCATCCGCCTCGCAGCGGAACTCGCCCGCAAGCGCGCATGACCTTCGCCAAATACGCCAAGGTCTTCGACGTGGGTTTGCAAAACACCTTCGTCTATCGCTGGAATTTCATCCTGCGTTCCGTCTTCGGCATCGTCCCGCTCATCGGCACCATTTTTCTTTGGCGCGCGATGTTTGCCGGCGATGCGACGAAACAACTCGGCGCCTACGACTACAGCGCACTCATCACCTATTTCATGCTCGCCGTGTTCGTGGAAAATCTCGTCACCCCCACCGAGGACGAGTGGCAGATCGCAGCCGACATCCGCGACGGGCGCCTCAGCGCACTGCTGCTGAAGCCGCTCAACTACCTCGCCTACCGCTTCACCCTCTACGCGAGCTATCGCCTGCTCTACGTGCTGATCGTCCTCCCCGGCATAGCGCTCGTATTTTACTGCCTGCGCGGGCACTTCACCTTCCCCGGCGACCCGATGACCTGGCTGCTCTTCGCCGTGAGCACCGCTATGGCCGCGCTCCTGCAATTTCTCCTCGCCTACTCGCTGGCGATGCTCGCCTTCTGGCTGCTCGAAATCTCCACCGTCATCTTCATCGTCTTCTCGCTCGAATACTTTCTCAGCGGCCAGATTTTCCCGCTCGATATGCTCCCCTCGTGGCTCCAGGGCCTCGTGAAATGGGGGCCGTTCAGCTACGAACTTTATTTCCCCGTGCAGATTTTCATGCAGCGCGTGAAAGGATTCGCGCTCTACGAAGGGCTGGCGATTCAGGCGACCTGGGTGCTGCTCGCGTGGCTGATGGCGCTTTCGCTGTGGCGCGCCGGAGTGCGCAGATATCAGGCAGTCGGAGGCTGAGCACCCATGGGCCGCTACTTCAAAATCTACCGGCTCGCCGCGCGGAATTCACTCATCCGCGAGATGAACTTCAAAATGAACTTCCTGCTCTGGATGGCCGTGGAGCTGTTGTGGACGTGCGGGCAGCTTGCATTCATCGAAGTGCTCTACGGGCAGGTCAACGAAATCGCCGGGTGGACGAAATGGCAGGTCGTCGCACTCGTCGGCTGCCACCAGATCGTGTCGCAGATCTTTCAGGCGCTCTTTTACGTGAACCTGACCAACCTCCCCGAACTCGTCCGCACCGGCCGCCTCGATCTATTGCTCACCCAGCCCGTGGATGCGCAATTTTCCGTAAGCACGCGGCAGGTCAGCTTTGACTGCTTCGTCAATGCACTCGTCGGCATCGGCATCGTCACATTCTCCCTCGTAAAACTCGGCGTGATGCCCGGCATCGCACAAATCGCGCTGTGCATCGTCGCCATGGCACTCGGCGTCGCCGTTCACTACGCCGTGATGTTTGCGCTGGCATGCATCAGCTTCTGGAGCATCCGCGCGCAGGGCTTCATCCACGGCTACTTCAGCCTCTTCCACATCGGCAGATACCCCGAAGCGGTCTTTCGCGGAACATTCCGGTTTATCTTCACATGGCTCGTCCCCATCCTCTGGGTGTCAAACATCCCCGCCATACTCCTCGCACGCCCGCTCGATTCCCCGTGGCCCGGCCTCCTCGCGCTCTCCCTTGGCACCTGCATCGTCCTCGCCAGCACCCGCATCCTCTGGCTCACCGCCCTGAAACACTACGGCAGCGCAAGCTCGTAGAAATTTTTGCTTCGGGTGAAAATGCCAATTGACCGGTTTTCCCCGCGCCACGTAGCATCCGGCCCCGTCAACCAAACCACAACCTCACTAACTTGGACTATAAAGAAATCAAAGAGCTCGTCGCTCTCATGAGGAAAAACGACCTCTCCGTCTTCAAAATGGAGAGCGAAGGATTCAAAATCACTCTCAAACGTGGGGCAGACCCCATCATCACCACTGCACCGGTGGGCGCGACTTACGCGCTCCCGGCAGCGGCACCCGTCGCAACCACGGCTGCTCCGGCGGCAAGCGCAGAGGCTTCGGCATCTGCTGGTGGTGGCGAAAAACTCAGGGAAATCACTTCGCCGATGGTCGGCACTTTCTACGCTTCGCCAGCGCCGGACGCGCAGCCTTTTGTAAAAATCGGGCAAAAAGTGGACGAAACCACCGTCGTCTGCATCATCGAGGCGATGAAGGTGATGAATGAAATCAAGGCGGACTGCAAAGGCGAGATCGTGGAGATCGTCGCCGAAATCGGCAAGCCAGTGCAGTTCGGGCAGGCAATGTTCCGCGTGCGCTAGGCGTTCCCGACCATGTTCAAAAAAGTCCTCATCGCCAACCGTGGCGAAATCGCCCTGCGCGTCATCCGCGCTTGCAAGGAACTCGGCATTAAAACGCTGGCCGTTTACTCGGAGCCGGACGTGGATTCGCTCCATGTGCAGCTCGCCGACGAGGCCATCTGCATCGGCCCCGGTCCCAGCAACCAGTCGTATCTGAAAATTGACCGCATCATTTCCGCTGCGGAAGTGGGCGATGCGGATGCGATCCATCCCGGCTACGGTTTCCTGAGCGAGAACGCGCATTTCGCGGACGTTTGCACGAGTTGCAACATCAAGTTTATCGGGCCGCCGTCCTCGGCGATTCGCTCGATGGGCGACAAAAATACGGCCCGTGCGACGGCGAAGCGCGCCGGAATGCCGGTGACACCCGGCAGCGACGGGATCGTGGAGGACGAAAAAGCCGCGCTGCAAATCGCGCGGAAGATGGGCTACCCGGTGATGATCAAAGCCACCGCAGGCGGCGGCGGAAAAGGGATGCGCCCTGCGCATAATGACGGCTCGCTCGTCGCGGGCTTCAACGCCGCGCGCACCGAGGCGGAGAAGGCGTTCGGAAATCCGGCGGTTTACATCGAGAAACTGATCGAAAATCCCCACCACATCGAATTTCAAATCATGGCCGACACCCACGGGAACGTCGTCCACATCGGCGAGCGCGACTGTTCCATGCAGCGGCGCAACCAGAAGATCATCGAGGAAACGCCCTCGCCCATCATGACGGACGAAATCCGTGAGCGCATGGGTGCCGATTGCGTGAGGCTCGCCAAGGAAGTCGGCTACGTCGGCGCGGGCACTATCGAGTGTCTGATGGACGACAATGGCAATTACTACTTCATGGAGATGAACACGCGCATCCAGGTGGAGCATTGCATCACCGAGGAGGCCTACGGCGTGGACCTCGTGAAAGAGCAGATCAAGATCGCAGCCGGCGAACCGCTTTCACACTGGATGCACGACGCTAAGCGGAAGTATCACGCCATCGAGTGCCGCATCAACGCCGAGGACCCCTACAACAACTTCCAGCCTTCGCCCGGCAAAATTGACCTCTACTACGCCCCCGGTGGCCGTGGCGTCCGGATAGATTCCCACGCCTACACCGGCTACACGGTGCCGCCGTATTACGACTCGATGATTGCCAAGGTAATCGCCGTCGGGACCACTCGCGAAAACGCCATCCACCGGATGCGCCGTGCTTTGGGCGAATACATCATCCGGGGCGTGAAAACGACGATTCCTTTCCAGCAAACTATCATGCACGACCCCGATTTCGTGCGCGGGAAATACCACACCGGTTTCGTGGCCAAGATGATTGATGCCCGGAGCGGGGAATTCCGGAAATAGCCCCCTCCTTCATGCCTCCCATGACCGTCGAGGTTGGTTTAGCACCTGACCCATGTGCTTTTCCACTGCGGATATCATCTGCTCCTAGGATGAATCTTTAGTTGCAGCACGGGGCTTGCTGATAAATATATATATCCAACCACCTCCGTAAATTTACCCGAAACTTCTTTCCCAATAGAAACCATGCCTCACCTGCTCCGTCTCCTCTTACTTCTGGCACTCTTCATCACTGTGCCACTCAGAGCGGATGTGGTCATCACAGAGTTCGTGGCTTCCAACCAGACAGGGCTGCTCGACGAAGACGGGGCTACTTCCGATTGGATCGAACTTTATAACGACGGGACAACTCCAGTGAACCTTTCCGGCTGGCGGCTCACGGACAGCGCCACGAACCCCACCAAGTGGATTTTTCCCGCCGTCACCATAGACCCAAAGGGATTCCTGATCGTTTTCGCATCGAATAAAAACCGCGCCGTCGCGACTTCGCAGCTACATACCAATTTCAAGCTAGCCTCCAGCGGTGGCTACCTCGCCCTCTTGCGATCTGACGCTTCGGTTGCAACGGTCTTCAACCCCTACCCTGCGCAATACGACGACAGACCCTACGGTTTTGCGCAGACGGTGACGACGACCCAGCACCTCGCGTCGAACAGCTCGGTGAAATTTTTCATCCCCACCAGCGCGACGCCCGATGATGCGACGTGGACGGCACGCACTTTCTCCGACGCAGGCTGGACAACTGCGACGGCGGGCATCGGCTTTGATTCCACTAGCGCGAGCGGCTACGCCTCACTCATCGGTGCGAGCGGAAACGTCCAGACAGCGATGCTGAACAACACCTCCTCGGCCTACGTGCGTTTCTCCTTCAATGTCACAACGCCCGCATCCGTCACTTCGCTTACGATGCCGATCAAATACGACGACGGCTTTGTCGCCTACCTGAACGGCACCGAAGTCGCCCGCCGTAATGCCCCTGCAGGCGTGCCGACAAACACCTCACTCGCCACCGCCAACCACATCGCTTATCAGGCGAAAATTTACGAAAACATAGACCTCACGCCTCACGTCGGCCTCCTCGTCCCCTCCACCACCGGCCCGAACATTCTCGCCATCCACGGCCTCAACGAAGCCACAACGAACACCGACTTCCTCATCCGCCCGGAACTAAACCAATACACCGTCACGGTCGGCACAACGGCGAGCTTCTACAGTTCGGGCACCCCGGGTGCGTTCAACACGAGCGCCATCTACCAACTGCCTTACCCAATCACCCTCTCCCGCCCCTCCGGCCCATTCACGACGACTTTTAATCTCACACTCACCGGCGGGATTGCAGGAACACAAATCCGCTACCTCATCGTTGACCCCTCGGGCGGCGCAGCCATCGCCGATCCGACCATCGCGACCGGCACCCTCTACACCGGCCCGATCAGTATCCCGTCCTCCAAACTCATCCGCGCCGCCGTGTTTGACGCCACGACGGGAGCAAAAGGCCCTACCATCACCGCGCAATACCTCCTCCTCGAAACCACAGCCGGCTCGAACAACACCTCCAGTTTCACCTCCAACCTCCCCATCATCGTCATGGACGACAACGGCGGCGGCCAGCCCGTGGATGGTAATGCAGGCGCATACACCAGCGCGTTAATTCATTCATTTTCACTCGTCAACGGCACCGCCTCACTCAACTCGACGCCCACAGTTTTCGCGCGAAACGGTGTTCGCATCCGTGGCTCATCATCCTCGGGGTTTCCAAAATGGAACCTCGGTCTCGAAACGCGTGATGAAACAGATGGCGATCTGGATGTTTCACTGCTCGGCCTTTCCACAGACAGCGACTGGATCCTCAATGGCCCGTATGAATACGACAATACGTTCATCAACAACAGCTACATCTACGAACTCAGCCGCCGCATTGGCCAGTGGGCTCCGCGCACACAGGCTTGCGAAGTTTTCTTCAATTCCAACGGAGGCAAACTGGATTACAGCGATTACTTTGGCGTCTATCAGTTAACCGAAAAAATCAAGTCCGGAAACAACCGGTTGGACATCTCGACGCTTCAAGAAACGGATAACACGGGCGATAACGTAACGGGCGGATACATCTTCAAAATAGATCGTAACGACGCTGATGAATACACATGGAATGCTGGCGGTGCCGGGCTTGTCCTCGTCGAGCCCGACCCCCAAGTGGATACCACCCAGCAGCAGACCTATATCGTCAACTATACCCAGACTTTCGACGCCACGCTCACGGCTGACCGCAACTCAAATTTCGCCACGCGCAACTATCGCAACTACATGGACAGCGCAGCGTGGATCGATCACCACATCCTCAATTCCCTCGCCTATAACGTAGATGCACTCCGCCTCAGTGCATACTTCCACAAAGATCGTCTCGGCAAAATCAAAGCGGGGCCAATCTGGGATTTCGACCGCGCCCTTAACAGTGATGACGGCCGTGATGACAACCCGACGAGTTGGGCCAACATTGACTACTTCTTCTCCCAGGTCTGGTGGGGGCCACTTTTTCAAGATCCCGACTTCGTCCAAATGTGGATTGATCGCTGGCAGCAACTCCGCGCCAACGAATTCTCGACCACAAACCTCATGGCCCTCTCGGATCAGTTGGCTGCTGAAATCGGCAACACAGCAGGCGCGCGCGACGCAGCCAGATGGCCAGCAAATACGCCACAAGGCGGCAATTATTTAGGCGCAGTCGCCGCACAGAAAAGCTGGCTCACATCCCGTGTGAACTGGATTGACGGCCAGATGCCAGCCGCACCGACCGCCAACGTCGCCGCAGGAACCGTCGCTGTGGGCACACAGGTCACACTTTCCGGCGCAGGCGGAACCATCCGCTACACGATTGACGGCACCGACCCTCGCCCGGCTGGCGGCGGCACGACGAGCAGCGCGCTTACCTACAGCAGCCCGATCACCATCAATCAAACCACACTCATCACTTTCCGCCGCCAGCTTTCCTCCACCACACAAGTCTTCTCAGGCCAGGCCGCCATCGGCACAAACTGGAGCGGCATCACCAGCCGCCTCTACCTCGTCAATGAATCCTTCCCCGTCTCCGGCGACCTCGCGATCACAGAGATCAACTACAACCCGCCGGACCTCGGTGCCGTTTCTGGCGACGAGTTGGAGTTTCTCGAATTGAAAAACGTCAGCGGCCACAACCTCTATCTCGGCGGCTCCACCTTCACCAACGGCATCACCTACACCTTCCCCGCCAACACACACCTCGCCGCCGGTGCCTTCTGCCTATTGGTCCGGGACACTACGAACAATCAAACCACTTTTCACACCCGCTATCCCGGCGTGGTTGTGAGTGGTGTCTATAGCGGAAAACTCGACAACAACGGCGAGACAATCACCCTCGCAAATCCCTCAGGAGTCAACGTCTTCTCCGTCACTTATAACAACGCCATTCCCTGGCCCATAGGTGCGGATGGAAACGGAAACACCGCTGTTCCAAAGACGACCATTTACAACTCGGACAACGGCCTCAATTGGCGGGCCAGCGCGAATATTTTCGGCTCTCCGAGCGTGGAGGATCCGGCGGTAACTACCAGCGTTGTCATCAATGAAATCCTCACCAACTCTGCGTCGCCGTTGAAGGACACCATCGAACTCTACAACCCGACCAATGCGAGCGTGAATGTGGGTTACTGGTGGCTCACGGATGATCCGAACACGCCGAAAAAATACCAAATCCCGGCGAATACTATCATCCCAGCGGGCGGCTATGCGGTGTTTGATGAGACGCATTTCAACCCGACTCCGGGCGTGGGGAACAGCTTCGCGCTCAATTCTGCTGGAGATGATCTATATCTTTTCTCCGGCGATGTTGGCGGAAATCTCACCGGCTACAGCCACGGCTTCACATTTGCGGGGGCGGAGCAGAATGTGTCCTTCGGACGCATCGTCACTAGTGCGGGCGATGAGTATTTTCCACGCCAGATCAGCCGCACCTTTGGCGCGCAAAACAGCGGACCGCTCGTAGGGCCGCTCGTGATCAACGAAGTCATGTATCACCCCTACACGGACTACGACGAGTTCATCGAAATCCGCAACATCAGCAACGCCACCGTTCTTCTTTACGACCCGGCAAATCCCACGAACACATGGAAAGTCAGCGGCCTTGGCTACACATTTGCCACCGGCCAGAGCATCCCGGCGGGCGGTTACGCGCTCATCACCGCGCTCGCTCCGGCCACTTTTCGTGCGAAATACAACGTGCCAATCAGCGTGCAGATCTTCGGCCCCTACACAGGATCGTTGCAGGATAATGGCGAACGCCTTTCCCTCGAAATGCCCGATACGCCCGTGCTCAACGGCCTCGGCCAGACGGTCATCCCCTACGACATCATAGATACCGTCCGCTACACCAACCTCGCACCATGGCCCACAGACGCCGACGGCGTCGGCCCATCGCTCCAGCGCACCGTCTCCAATACCTACGGCGACGACCCGGCCAATTGGTTTGCCAACGGACTCAGTGGCGGCTTCCCCAATGGCATTAACTCCCTCCCTTCCGTCTCCATCGCATCTCCGGCCACTAACTCCCCCTACACCGTGCCAGCCGCCGTCAACTTCACCTCCACCGTTTCTGATACCGACGGCTCCGTCATCAAAGTGGAATACTTCTCCGGCGTCACCAAACTGGGCGAATCCACCACCGCGCCCGATTTCCCGTTCACTTGGACCTCTACCAGCGGCACCCACACCATCACCGCAAAAGCCACCGACAACAGCCTCGGCTTCACCACCTCCGCTCCCATCACCGT
>JBEIQV010000333.1:0-3349 GCA_040376335.1 Verrucomicrobiia bacterium
GTCCCCGCTCTGACCGTTTCCGGTGCGCCGGGCGCGAAAGCAAATTCCTTGCATAAATGATCGGCTTGACGGTTCGGTGAGTGGCGCTACGAATATTGCCAGTTCTTTGACTCGCTGAGTGTGCCGGCCCGGTGTCGGCGCAACGGGGAACCCACTTTTTCGCGTATGCGAAAACTCGGGGCGTGCGACGCTGCGGCGTCGGGGGCACTCGGTAGCCCTAGCCCGACAGCTAACCTCGTAAGCATTAACCGAGAGCAAGGATCGCGATGCGCTCCCCAGTCTCACTGAAAGAACGCAATGCTCCTGCGCCGCAAGCGCTGGAGCGTATCAAACATGTCATACAAATCATCTGGTGATGGCCGCACGGACGTGCGCCGACTCATCGCCACTTCAGTCGCGGCACTCGGTGTCGTCTATGGCGATATCGGAACCAGCCCGCTCTACGCCATGCGGGAATGCTTCAGCGGCTCACACGGAATCGCACCATCGCAGGCCAATGTCTTTGGCGTCCTTTCGCTCATTTTCTGGGCACTGGTAATTGTGATTTCGATAAAATACCTCGCGTTCATCCTCCGCGCGGACAACCGAGGGGAAGGCGGCATCCTGGCCCTCTCCGCTCTTGTCCAACAGGCGCGGCCCGGCGTTGCGCTCACGGTGTGCGGGCTTTTCGGGGCCGCTTTGCTTTATTCGGACGGCATGATCACGCCGGCGATCACGGTGCTCAGTGCCGTGGAGGGGCTGGAGGTGGCGATGCCGTCGCTCCATTCATACGTCGAGCCTCTAGCCATCGTGATTCTCATCGGGATTTTCGTCGTGCAGAGCAAAGGCACGGCAAAAATCGGTGCGCTTTTCGGGCCGGTGATGCTCGTGTGGTTCGCGGTCATCTCACTGCTGGGTTTGGTCGAAATTGCGAAGGCACCCGGCATCCTCGCTGCGCTCAATCCGGCGCACGGTCTCGCATTCATCGCCAACAACGGCTGGCACGGCTTCATCATTCTCGGCGCGGTTTTCCTCGTGGTCACCGGTGGCGAAGCGCTCTACGCCGACATCGGTCACTTCGGTGTGAAGCCAATCCGCATCGGCTGGTTTGCCGTTGCTCTTCCGGGATTGTTGCTCAACTACCTCGGGCAGGGCGCGTTGATTATTAGAGATCCGTCGGCTGCTGCGAATCCGTTTTATGAACTGGCTCCACAGTGGGGGCTCTACCCGCTCATCGTGCTGGCTACCGCCGCCGCGATCATTGCTTCGCAGGCGCTCATCACCGGAGCGTTCTCGCTCACGATGCAGGCTGTTCAACTCGGTTTTTGCCCGCGGCTTACGATTCGCCACACGTCCGCGGATGCCCGCGGCCAAGTGTATCTGCCGCTCGTCAATTGGGCACTCATGTTCTCGTGCATCGGCCTTGTGCTGGGCTTCGCGTCTTCGAGTAATCTCGCGGCTGCCTATGGTGTTTCCATCACCAGCACCATGTTGATTACGACGATCCTTTTCTACGTCGTGGCGCGGTATCGGTGGAAATGGAACACCGCCGCAGTCATTGCATTCACGGCGGTATTCATCGTTATCGACCTTGCGTTCTTGATCTCAAACTTCACGAAAATCTTCCACGGCGGCTGGTTCCCGCTTCTCGTGGCTAGTGGCATTTTCGTGCTCATGTGGACTTGGAGAAAAGGCCGGATTGCCCTCGGAAAACGGATCGCCGACAACGCCGTCCCACTCGGTGTTTTCCTGCGCGATGTGCAGGAACGCAACCCTGTGCGTGTCGCGGGAACAGCATACTTCATGTCGGGAAATCCCGGAATCACCCCGCACGCGCTGCTCCACAATTTAAGGCATAACAAAGTGCTTCATGAACGCATCGTGATTCTGAATGTCCGTATCGACGAAGACCCCCACATCGCGCCGGCTGACCGGCTCAGCGTGGATTGTCTGGCGATGGGATTCTGGCGCATTTCGCTGCGATTCGGGTTTATGGACGACCCGAATATCCCGGTCGAACTCAACCGCATCGCGGGCGACATCTTCCCATACGATCCTGCGACGACGACATTCTTCCTTGGCCGAGAAACCATAACGGCACGGGCAAATTCGGGCTGGAGTCATGCGCTCTTTCCGTGGATGTCGCGCCTTGCTCGCGACGCCACATCCTTCTTTCACCTGCCGCCGGGCTCCGTCGTGGAACTCGGTGTGCGGATTGAGGTGTGAAAAATGACGAAGCCCGCGGGAGACCGCATCTTTGCGCCTTTGCGTGAGGCCCAACTGCTTTTTCTAGGATTAGCGTTCCGAGCGAAGCGAGTGAGCGCGCTTGCCTAGCGCGGATTTCGAAAGACGTAGCGCAAGTGGGTGTCGTGTTATTCACCGAGTGCAGATGCGAGGCGTTCGTAGTCCGCCGGCTCATTGTGCGCGTGCGCGGAAATTCAGAACCAACGGCGGCTTCCAAAGCGGTTTAGCGGAACTTCGATTCCGTGATTCTCGAACAGCCACGTTTGTAAAGGGTCGAAGCGCGAGATGACATACCCCCTCACTCCCCACGCCCGTCCCCGTTCTGACCGTTTTCGGTGCGCCGGGCGCGAAAGCAAATTCCTAGCAAACAAAGCAAACGGGGACGAAATGCAAAGGCGCTCTTCCGCACACCGAGTGGCGTAGCGGCCTCGCGGCGGGCAAAATGCACGCCCCTGACCGGACGCACCGTTCGACTCCTCGCTTTTCCATATTTGAATCTGAAAATTGGTATCACCCCGGCCTCCATCCTCTCCGTATAGGTGCTAAGAACTATGGACGGTGCAGATTTATCCGCCAGAGTCCCGACCACCATGAGCCCGCTTTTCAACTCTGCCCTCCGCGTCTGTGCGACCACCCTCGTCGCTGGGCTAATCGGGCCGGTGCTGCACGCGGCGGGGGTGCCGGATTTCCAGCGGGATATCCGGCCGATCCTTTCCAATATCTGCTACAAATGCCATGGGCCGGATGAGGCCGAGCGGAAGGGCGGGAAGGACGGCAGCGGCGGCTTGCGGCTGGACACGGAGGAGGGCGCGCGCGCGGCGCTGGATGACGGGGCGGCGCTGGTGCCGGGGCATCCGGAAAAGAGCGCGCTGGTGGAGCGGATTAAGACGAGCGACAAGGACGATCTGATGCCGCCGCCAAAGTCGGGCCGGAAACTTTCGCCGAAGGAAATCGAGCTGCTGGAGGCGTGGGTGAAAAGCGGCGGGAAATACGAGAAACATTGGTCGTATGAAAAACCGCGCCGGCCCGCGGTGCCGGAGGTGAATGCAAAGGCGTGGGTGCGGAATGGCGTGGATGCGTTCATCCTCGCGCGGCTGGAAAAGGAGGGGCTGGCTCCGCAGCCGGA
>JBEIQV010000216.1:0-5819 GCA_040376335.1 Verrucomicrobiia bacterium
TCAATGGAAACGGTCTCTACACGTTTCAGGACGGCATCGCGCCGCAGGCCACGCTCTGGTCCTCGGCCATCGCGACGCAGTGGAATGGCGGACCCACGGAAGATTACGTCGGCAGCTTCGAGATCACGGATGCGAGTTTCCTCTACGGCTACACGAAGCCGCTGCTCACCGGCGTGAATGGAGTCACTGCCAACGTCATCAACAGCAGTTGGGGCTTTAGTGAACCGACCGGCGCGAATTTTGAAACAGTCACCATTGACGCGATACTGCGCATGTCGGGCGCAGTGGGTGTTTTCGCAGCGGGAAATGAAGGGCCGACTATTGGCACGGTGGGCAGTCCTGCGGCGGGCTTCAACGGTATCTCCGTCGCCGCGCTCACCGGCGACACCGGCCTGAACCCGTTCTCTACAATCGCCGCTTTTTCCAGCCGAGGGCCGAACGATTTCTACAATCCCGTCACAAACATCACGCTCTCGCACGTTCGCGCCGCTGTGGACATCGCCGCGCCCGGCGACAACCTCACGCTCGCATTTTACGGAGGGCTTACCGGTGGGCATATCAATGGCAGCGACTCGACTGTCGGCCAATACCAAGGGCAGTATTATATTCCCGACATGGGCGGCACGAGTTTCGCCGCACCCATCGTCGCCGGAGCCGCCGCGCTCATGGTGGATGCGGGGAAATCTTTCGGCGGCGGTGAAATCAACGATCCCCGCGTCATCAAAGCCATCCTCATGACCGCCGCGACGAAGACACCGGGATGGAACAATGGTCAGACTCTCGACTCCGGCGTCATCCGCACCACGCAGGCGCTCGACTACATTGTCGGAGCAGGCGCACTCAATCTCGTGGATGCCTACCGCATCCAAATCGGCGACCCGCTTCCCGTCGGCATCCGCATCCTCGGCTTGAACACCACTGCCGGACTCCCGGGACTCGGCGGCGGCAACGTCCTCCGTCGTGGATGGGACTACGGGCAGGTCAGCTTCGGCAGCCCCGTGGATTACATCATCACCGAATCCATCCTCGCAGGCGACACCTTCACCGCCACCCTCACATGGTTCGCCGACCGCACCTTCAATCAACTCACTCAGACCAGCGTGGACGCCAGCCTCGACGACCTCAGCCTTCAGATTTGGCGCACCGACGAAAGCAACATCTCCACGCTCATCGCCGAAAGCATTGCGCAATACACCAGCGTCGAACATTTAAAAATCATCGCCACTCAAGGCGGTAACTACAGCATCCGCGTCGTCTGGAGCGGCGAAGTTTACGACTCCATCGCCGACGCCAACACCCAGCCCTATGGCATCTCATGGAACGTCACCAGCGTGCCCGAGCCCGCCAGCGCCGGCCTACTTCTCCTCGGCCTCCTCACCGCCACCCGCCGCCGTCGGAGATAATTTGGCAGAGTGGCGTCCATGGGCGTTTTTAAAATCCCCAAAAAAACACTAACGAAGCTCGGCGTGCCTGATTGAATCCCCGCACCGCACGGGGAAGTTCACGCGCAGTGTGCAATTTCAAAACCAATTTGAGTCACCAAAAAAACTACAACCAACAACAAAACATGAAACAACCTTCAATCAACTTGCTGCCCATCGCAGCCATCCTGTTGAGCACCCACGCGTTCGCGGGTGATCTTCCAGCCCTCGTTCCCGTCGGTAATCCCGGCAATCTTTCCGATGTGAGCGGCTACGGCGCCGTCGCCTACGAATACAAGATCGGCAAATTTGAAGTCACCTGGGCCGAGTATTGCGAATTCCTCAGCGCAGTCGCCAAGACCGACTCGCACTCACTTTACGATGATCGCATGGACGGCGAATACGGTGGTATTTCCCGCAGCGGCAGCGATGGCACCTACACCTACAGCGTGAAAGACGGATGGGCCAAGAAACCAGTCGGCTACATCACCGTGATGAGTGCAGCGCGCTTCGCAAACTGGCTCTCAAACGGCAAAGGCTCCGCAGATACGGAAAACGGGAGCTACAAGATCAGCGGCGACCAAGTCACCGTTCCAAACCACGCGGCATTGGCAGCGGGCAAGGACGTGAAGTGGGTCATCGCCAGCGAAAACGAATGGTATAAAGCTGCATATTACGACGCGAAAAAGGGCAGCGGCGGCTACTGGAGCTACCCCGCAAAATCCGATGACGCGCCAGACGCGGCCATTAACTCTGGCGGGCCTTCCGAAGTCGGCAGCCACAAGAACGCAGTCTCCGCCTACGGCACCTTTGACCAAGGCGGCAACAACTGGGAATTCAACGACAATCTCAGCGGCGACAAATGGGGTCTGCGCGGCGGTTCGTGGTATCAGAACGACAACCCCGGCTACATGCAATCGGGCACCCGCTACGACGACTACTGCGGCAAGTGGCCCCACTACGGCTTCCGTATCGTGGCTCTCGGCGGTGCTTCCACGGCATCCAAGAAATAGGCCATCCTCGCGCGCAATATAACGCGCAAAAAAACATCACGGGATGTTGAATTGTTCACCGGTGAGCCCCGCTCGCCGAATCAGTTCAACATCCCTTTTCTTTTTGGATGAGACGTAAATAGTGCGCTACTTCACATCTTCTAATCAGAGTTTAAATCCTCTCTCAGCTACATAAGACCCTAAACAAAACCACGAGTAGTGTTGCGAGCAGGACTCAAGTTTAAAGGCAGATTATCAATGAGGCGGGTGGTGCCGAAGAAGACGGCGAGGGTGATGGTTGCGGGGTTTTTTACGGTGCGGATGGGGACGAGGGTGTCGTCGTCCACGATCTCAATGTAGTCCACGCGGGCGAGCGGGGCGGTGGCGATTTGCTTTTCGACGATGCGGCGGAGTTTGGCGGAGCTTCGTTCGCCTTTTGCAAATGCCTCGTGAGCAGTGAGCAGGGCGCGGCGGAGGACGGGAGCTTGTGCGCGCTCGGTGGGGGAGAGGTAGGTGTTGCGCGAGCTGAGGGCGAGGCCGTCGGGTTCGCGGACGGTTTCGGCGAAGTCGAGGCGGACGGGAATATCGAGGTCGCGCACCATGCGGGCGATGACGCGGCATTGCTGGAAGTCCTTTCGCCCAAACACGGCTATGTCGGGCTGGGTGATGGTGAGGAGTTTCAGCACGACGGTGCAGACGCCGCGAAAGTGGCCGGGCCGCGATGCGCCGCAGAGGGGGAGTGAGACGGCGTGTTCGTCCACGAACGTGGAGAAGCCTTCGGGATATATCTCGCCGGGCGTGGGGTGAAAGATGGCGTCGGCACCGCAGGCGCGGGCGAGTTTCGCATCGGCGGCGAAGGGGCGCGGGTAGCGCGAGAGGTCTTCTTTCGGCCCGAATTGCGTGGGGTTCACAAAGATGGTGACGATGACGGTGCCGCGTTTGCCGGCGAGTTTGCGGGCGCGTTGGATTAAAGTTCCGTGCCCGGCGTGCAGCGCGCCCATCGTGGGGACGAGGACGACGGGGCCGGTGCATTTTGCACGGTAACGACGGGCGGCGGCGATGGTGGTGAGAATGCGCACAAATGCGGGGTAGCGCGGATGGGTAATCGTTGTCGAATGTCGAATGACGATTGACGGCGGGGCAGTGTCCTACTTTTATGCGCGCCCATTTTTAAAAAGAAACACATACTATGATCAAAATCGGCATCAACGGCTTCGGGCGCATCGGTCGCCTGGTATTTCGCGCAATCTGTGACCAGGGGCTTCTCGGCAAAGAGATCCAAGTCGTCGCGGTCAACGACCTCGTTCCAGCGGACAATC
Source organism: Verrucomicrobiia bacterium (assembly GCA_040376335.1). Classification (GTDB taxonomy): domain Bacteria; phylum Verrucomicrobiota; class Verrucomicrobiia; order Chthoniobacterales; family Chthoniobacteraceae; genus SXWH01. Next base: position 3,733 of record JBEIQV010000216.1, read on the forward strand.
TTGCATACCTCGTGAAATACGATTCCACGCAGGGCAGGGCGAAGGAGGAAATTTTCAGCAAGAAGTCGTCGCCTGATTTGGCGGAGGACGATTTGCTCGTAGTGGACGGGCACGAAATCAAATGCCTCGCCGTGAAGGAAGGCCCAGCCGCTTTGCCATGGAAGGAGCTCGGCGTGGATATCGTCATCGAGAGCACGGGTCTTTTTGTGGACGCTGAAAAAGCGAAGGGCCACATCACCGCTGGTGCGAAGAAAGTCATCATCAGCGCTCCCGGCAAGAATGAGGACATCACTGTCGTCATGGGCGTGAACCACGAGAAGTATGAGGCCGCGAAGCACCACATCATTTCCAACGCGAGTTGCACCACGAACTGCCTCGCGCCCGTCGTGCACGTGTTGCTGAAGGAAGGTTTCGGCGTCGAGGAAGGCCTCATGACGACCATCCACAGCTACACCGCCACGCAAAAAACCGTGGACGGACCGAGCAAGAAGGACTGGAAGGGTGGACGCAGCGCGGCTATCAACATCATCCCATCCAGCACCGGCGCTGCAAAGGCTGTCGGTCTCGCCATTCCCGAAGTGAAAGGCAAACTCACCGGCATGTCCTTCCGCGTTCCGACGCCGACCGTTTCCGTCGTGGATCTCACCGTGAAGACCACGAAGGAGACCAGCTACAAGGACATCTGCGCGGCCATGAAAAAAGCCAGCGAGACCTACATGAAAGGCATCCTCGCATACACGACCGACGAAGTAGTCAGCACCGATTTCATCCACGACAGCCACAGCTCCATTTTTGATGCGGGCAGCGGCATTGAGTTGAATAGCAAGTTTTTCAAACTCGTGAGCTGGTATGACAACGAGTGGGGCTACAGCAACCGTTGCGTGGACCTCGTGAAATACATCGTGAGCAAGGGGCTGTAATCGCCGCCTGATGATTTATCCCGACTGGCTCCAGCTCAAATACACGATGCTCTGCGTGGGGCTGCTGCTGGTCGTCGGGCACCTGCTCGCACTGGTGCAGGCTAAGGCTGCGCAGGACTGGCTGCGCGCCTTCCCGCGCAGCAGACCGGCGGGGGTGCTATTGTCCATCGCTGCGGGTGCATGGTTTTTCTTTCTCGTGAAGATGATGGATCTCGGTGAGTTCAGCACATGGCGGCAAACCGTGCTCATGCTCACACCGGTAGCGACGGTGCTGTCCATTCTCTATATGCGCGACTTTCTCGCCGTGCGTGCGCTCGGCACTCTTGCGCTGCTCGCTGCGGAACCACTGCTGGAATCGGCGTTCATGCGCCCGGAGCAAATTCGTCTGCTGCTCGTTTCTCTCGTGTATGTCTGGGTGCTTTTCGCGATGTTTTGGGTGGGGATGCCCTACACGCTTCGTAACCAAATCACCTGGGTGACTGCCTCCGAAAAACGCTGGCGAGCCGCAGCTTTCACCGGGCTCGCCTATGGGTTGCTGGTCTGCGGAGGCTCCTTTTTAATTCACTGATTTCAGCGATTCCCATTCCTCGCGGGTCGCCTTGGATTTTTGATACTCCATCAGCGTTTTCCATCCATCGCGCTTCACCAGCAAAACCTCGAAGTGAATATACTCCTGCTTACCGCCGCCGTCCGTGCTGGAGTAGAGAAAAATGCCAGTCTCGTGCGCAGTGGTCTCGTCGCCCATGCGCTGAGAGAAACGAAACTCAACGCTGGCTTTGATTTTGCCCGATTTGGTGTCGTCGAACTCATGCTTCCAGCGTTCCAGTGCCTTCGATAGCGGCTGGCTCATTTTTTTAATGCCCGCGACCAGCACGCCTTCGGTGTGGCATGTTGATTTGTAGCTCTCAAAGTCGCCCTCCTTCACGGCCTTCGATATTTTCGCCCAAAAAGCATCAACTTCCCTAAGCCGCTCCGTGTCCGCGTCCGCAGCCGCCAATGGGAAGCCGAGCAGAGTGGCCAACAGGACGGTCGGTGTAAAAGTTTTTCTGTAAATTGCTCTGCCTTTGCTGAGCCTGACTCCCCTGCGGGAGCGGCGAAGCGAAGGCGAGCGTAGCAAGCCGAGCGCAGCAGCTCCCGCAGGGGAGTGGTCGCGTTCGTAGTCTGGCA
>JBEIQV010000054.1:0-14338 GCA_040376335.1 Verrucomicrobiia bacterium
CATCCACGAATGCGCCCGGCCAGAGAGTCGTGGGTTTGTTCGGAAAGCAGGCCGTCCGTGTGACGGTGCCCGTCGCCGCATCAACGGTGTTGGCGATGAAAGCGAGAGCGCCCTCGCCAAGTGTGTGTCCGTCCTTCGGGTCGCGCGCGATGACGGGGAGCGTGCGCGCTTCCATGCCCCGGCGAATGTCGGCGAGGTGTTGTTCTGGCAGCGCGAACGTGACGTAGATGGGGAAAAGCTGGACGACTGTAGTGAGAGGGAGATCGTCGCCGACTTTGATGAGATTGCCTTCGCGAAGCCGGATGGCGCCAGTGCGACCGTCGAGGGGTGACTCGATGGTGGTGTAGCCGACCTGTGTCTGCGCGATGAGCACGAGTGCCTCATCGGCTTTCACGATGGCGTCCGCAGTCTCGACCTGCGTGCGCGCCTTATCGAGTGCCTCCTGCACGCCGCTGCCCTTGGCGTCGAGTTGTTCTTGCCGTGCAAGTTCGCGGCGCGCATTCGCGGCCTGCGCACGGTCACGCGCGAGGTTGGCTTCGGCCTGCGCGAGCTGGGTTTCAAAAAGTCTGGGCTGGATGGTGAAGAGGAGGTCGCCCTTCCTCACATTATCGCCTTCTTTGAAGCTGACCTTGATGAGTTCGCCGCCGACCTGCGCCTTGATGGCGACGGAGGCGATGGGCTCGATGTTGCCAAAGGTGCGAAGGTCGAGCGGCATATCCTTGCGCACGACGAGCGCAGTGTTGACGGGAACAGGCGGCATCCCGGGCGGCTTGCCTTGTGAAGCGGCGTCCTTATTTCCGGGACAGCCGACAAGGAGAACCACGGCACAAACCGGGGTAAGAAAACGAATGAGAGCAGTCAGCGAGAGCATGGCGTTAATCGTTGGTGTTTTTCTTTCCGGTCGCGGTGCTGCGGACCTCCGGCGGGTCGTCAAATATCGAACGCAATGCCTGCATCGCGCGTAATACCTCGGCTCGCACATCGGGTTGTAATTTCGCCAGATGTTCGGCGAGATACTGTTCCGCAGACTCAACCGCACGCTGGTATATGCGCCGTCCGCCCGCATTGAGTTTGAGCGACACGCGCCGCCGGTCGCCCGTCCCAATCTCCCGGACCAAGAGCCGCGCAGCGACGAGGCCGTCCACAAGCTTTGATGCAGCCGGAGGAGTGAGGCCCAGAAATGCCGCCACGTCCGAGAGCATCGCACCTTCATTGCGCCCCACGAAGGCGAGCGCCCGAAACTGCGGCATGGTGAGATCCGGACTACTCTCGCCCTGCGCGTGGGCGCGGAGAACGCGCATTACGAGCGGGACTGTCTCCAAGACCTCGGTTGCACACTGGCGGGCGGTGACGGCGGTTCGTTTCACTTTGGAAACAGTGTCGAAAGGAAACTATTCTACAAGGGTAGAATTTCAGACGTAGTTGTTGTTGTTCTTATTCCTTAAGCCCCAACCTTTCCTGTGCTCTGAACCCTATTTTTCGAAGAAGGGGGGAGAGCGGGCGAAGAGATTCGAACTCTCGACATTCTCGTTGGCAACGAGATGCTCTACCAACTGAGCTACGCCCGCATTACTGAGGCGGGAAAAATAGGCGAGTGTGCTCCAAACACGCAAGGGTTTTTTTCCGTGGATTGCACGATGCGCTCGGAGTCGCGTAGCTTTAGGAATGATTAGCTCTCTTGTTTTAGCGCTGTCGCTCGGTCTTTTCACCGCTTCCTATGCTTTGGCTCTTTCGGGCAAAGAGCTGGAATCCATCGGTCATCGTGTGTGGCAGAATGAATGTGCGGGGACTCGCGACGGGCTGACTTCGTGGAATTCGGGAGAGGGATTTCCGTCGCTCGGGATCGGGCATTTCATCTGGTATCCCAAAGGCGTGAGCGGGCCGTTTGAAGAAAGTTTTCCGGCGCTGGTTAAGTTTCTTGTTGCCGATGGGGTGAAAGTTCCCGCGTGGCTGCGTGGTGAATGTCCGTGGGCTTCGCGTGCGGAATTTAATGCCGACCTGCGCGGTGCGCGGTTGACTGAGTTGCGGGAGTTGCTGGCGGGCACGGTGCGTTTGCAAAGTCGTTTCCTGGCCCAGCGCATGGAGGCTGCGCTGCCGAAGCTGCTCGCCGCTGCGCCTGCGTCGAAGCGTGATGCGGTGCGCAGGAATTTCGAGCGACTCGCTGCGAGCGGGAAGGGGACGTTTGCGCTGATTGACTACGTCAATTTCAAAGGCGAAGGCACGAACCCAAAGGAACGCTACAAGGGCGAAGGCTGGGGATTGCTGCAAGTCATCGAGGGAATGACGGAGGATGTTTCGCCGTGCCGTGCGTTCAGCGAATCCGCTGCTCGCGTGTTGACTCGCCGCGTGAAGAATGCGGAAAACGATGAGTCGCGCTGGCTGAAGGGTTGGATGAACAGGGTTCGCTCTTACGCGGAATAAACGCGACGCCGGGGTGGCGTTTTCATTTCGGCAATCGGGAATCAAAACAAGATGGACAACGTATCTGAGCAAGCAGTCGCAGGAGTTCTCACGCCGCTTTTCGCGCTGCGGAGCGAAAATGATTTTGGCTGCGGCGACACGGGCGCGCTGCGTGGATTCATCGAGTGGGCGGCGGCGCACGGTTTTCGATGCGTGCAGCTTTTGCCCGTGAATGAAACGGGCGCGGACCACAGCCCCTACAATGCAATCAGCTCCGTCGCCATCGAGCCGACGACGATTGATCTCACTGCGCTGCCCGACCTCCTGCCTTCTGAAATCGCCGAGCACAATGAGTCCATCAGCGCCGGGCCTGTGCGCTGGCGCGTGGTGAAAGCGACCAAGCGAAAACTGCTACTGCGGGCTTTTGCGAATTTCACCGAGCGGCACTGGGAGGCCAATGACACGCGCGCACGGCAGTTCGCCGCTTTTGTAAAAGCTGAGTCCGCTTGGCTAGATGCCTATTCGCTTTTCCGCGTCCTCGCAGAACGTCACGGCAGCGAGCAGTGGGACGAGTGGGCGCCGGAGGTGTGCACGTTTTCCGCCGCGCGCAAGTGGCTGGCTTCGCAGCGCAACGGTTCGGAAATCGCGCAGGAGATTCGCTTCGTCCAATACGTGCAGTGGATCGCTTTTACGCAATGGCGTGAAGCGCGTCAGTTCGCCAGCGAGCGCGGTGTCATGCTGATGGGTGATGTGCCGTTTGGCGTGAATTTCTACAGCGCGGACGTGTGGGCGCAGCCGGAGTTGTTCGACCTCGACTGGTCCGGTGGCGCGCCGCCGGAGCCTGCGTTTGCGGACGATGAATTCACACGACGCTGGGGGCAAAACTGGGGCGTTCCGCTTTACCGCTGGCCTGCGCATCGTGCGAGCGGCTTTGCGTGGTGGCGGCAGCGTGTGCGCAAAATCGAGGAAGCGTTTCACCTTTTCCGCATAGACCACGTGCTTGGCTTTTATCGCATCTATGGCTTTCCGTGGCGTCCTCAGCGCAATGCAGAATTCGCCACGCTCACCATCGAGGAAGCCCTCGCGCGCACGGGCGGCGAACTCCCTCACTACATCGAGCACGCCGACGACTCGCCCGAGCATTGTGCCGCCAATTGCGCGCAAGGTGAGGAATTTCTCCGCGTGTTGCAAAGTGAAGTGGGCCCGACTGCGCTCGTCGGAGAGGATCTCGGCACCGTTCCGCATTACGTGCGACCGAGTCTGCTCTCGCTGGGCATCCCGGGCTTCAAAGTCCCGCAGTGGGAAAAAGAACCCGATTCGCGTCTCACTCCCGGCTCGGACTACACGCCGTGCAGCATCGCTACATACGCCACGCACGATCACGAGCCGCTCCGTGCGATGTGGACGCGCTGGATGTCCATCATCGCCGCCGCGCTCGAAGAACCTGAGCGCCTTGCCACCGAGCGCGACAACGCATGGCGCGAAGCACGCCGCCTCGCTGCATGGGCCGGTTTTGAAGTCCCACACATCATGGATTTCGACGAAGTCCACGAGCGACTCATCGCCGCGCTGTTCCGCAGCCGCTCGCGTTTTGCCATTGTGATGATCACCGACCTACTCGGCACCGACCAGCGATTCAACGTCCCCGGCACCGTCGCCGCCGACAACTGGAGCGCGCGTCTCCCCGAAGACTGGGCCGCGATTTACGCTGGGAAAATACAACGCATTTCCGCACTCGTGGCCGCCAGTGGGCGATGAATGATTTTCGCCACAGCGCGGTGCATCCTTGCTCGCGGCGGGCAGTCGTGCCATTTCCACCGCCCTCGCATGACTGAACTCGCACTGCCCGCCATCACCGCCCGCACTTTCACCCTACCAAACGGCCTCGAACTCATCGTGCAGGAAGATGCGTCTGCGCCCGTTGCGAGCGTGCAGGCGTGGGTGAAAACCGGGAGCATCCACGAAGGCGAATGGCTCGGCGCGGGACTCTCGCACTTGCTGGAGCACATGCTTTTCAAAGGCACGCCGACTCGCGCATCGCAGGATTTTGCGCGCTCGGTGCAGGATCACGGCGGCTACATCAACGCCTACACATCGTTCGACCGCACTGTGTATTGGATTGATGTCCCGGCGCGCGGCGTGGAGGCGTCTCTCGATTTGCTCGCCGATGCGCTGATGAATTCCACGTTGCCCGCCGATGAGCTGGAAAAGGAACGGGAGGTGATCCGCCGCGAGTTTGCGATGGGCGACGATGATCCCGACAGCGTTGCCGGGAAGCAAATCTTCGCCACCGCGTTCGCATCGCATCCGCTGAAATATCCCGTCATCGGTCATCTCGATGTCTTCAACCAAATCACACGCGACGACCTCGTCGCCTACTACCGCGCCCGCTACGCGCCGAACAATGTGTTCTTCATCGTCGTCGGCGATGTGGATGCGGGCGCCATCCACGCTCAGTTCGTCACGTTTTTTGAAAAGCACCTGCGCCGTGCGCTGCCTGATGTGCTCGTGCCTCGCGAGCCAGCGCAGCTTGGCCGTCGTGAGAAACACAGCGAGTTCGAGACTGAGCTGACGCGCTTCGCCCTCGCGTGGCACGTGCCGGAAATCACACATCCCGATCTGCCTGCGCTCGATTTGCTCGCGACCGTCCTCGGCGGCGGACGCAGCGCGCCGCTCTACCGGCGCCTGCGCGAGGAACTGAGCCTCGTCCACAGCATTGATGCATGGTGCTACACGCCCGCGAGCGCAGGGCTTTTCGGTGTGGATGCGATTCTCGATCCCGGCAAACGCGACGCCGTTCAGCGCGAAGTGCTCGCGCTCATCGCGGAGGTTCAGGCCAACGGAGTCACCGTCGCCGAGTTGGAAAAAGCGCGACGCCAGTTTCTCTCCCATCAAATCAGTGCGCTCACCACCATGCGCGGCAAGGCGAGCGACCTCGGCACGAACTGGCTCTACGCGCGCAGCCTCACTTTCACGCACGACTACCTCGCGGCTGCACAGCACGTAACGCCGGACGATCTCCGCCGCGTCGCGCGCGAATATTTCACGACGAAAAATCTCACGATTTCCTCGCTGAACCCCAAGGGCGCGCCCGCCAGCAATGTCGCACGCGACAGCGTGAGCGTGCTCGGCGACACGAAGATGTTCACTTTGAAAAACGGACTGCGCCTGCTCGTCCGCGAGGATGCGCGCCTGCCGCTCGTCTCGATGGTTGCCACGTTTCAGGCCGGACTTCTCGCGGAGACGAGCGCGAACAACGGCATCACGCGCCTGCTCTCGCGCACGCTTTTGAAAGGCACCGCCACACGCTCCGCCGAGCAAATCGCCGAGGAGATCGAGTCGGTCGGCGGGAGCATCGGCAGCGAAGGCGGCAACAACTCAGTGAGCGTCAGCACGCGAGTGCTCCAGCCGGACTTCGCACTCGGCCTCGACTTGTTCGCCGACGTGCTGCGTCACGCGACGTTTCCGGAAAAAGCCATCGCACGCGAAAAGGAAGCGCAGTTCGCTAGCATCAAAGCCGACGAAGAGGAACCGACCAGCGTCGCGCGAAACCTCCTGCGTGCGCGGTTGTTTGGCGCACATCCCTTCGCGCTGCGTTCGCTCGGCACGCCCGACTCCGTGAGCGCTATCACGCGCGACGATATCATCGCCTGCCGTGACCGCGTCCTCTGCGGCGCAAACGGCGTCCTCGCCATCTTTGGCGCAGTGCGTGCGAGCGAAGTGAAAGCCCTCGTCGAGCGCGCGCTGGATGCGCTGCCCGCTGGTGCTCCGCTTTTTCAAAATCTCCCGCAGCCCGCTCCGCTTACCGAGTCGTGCGAAGTCGTGGAGGCAAAGCCCAAGGCTCAGGCCGTTCTCATGGTCGGATTCCCCGGCGCGGATTTCTTTTCGCCCGATCGCATCGCGCTGGAGTTGATTGACGAGGCGTGCAGCGACCTCGGCTCGCGTTTGTTCAACCGCATCCGCGAAGAAATGGGCCTCGCCTACTTCGTTGGCAGCAGCAATTTCCTCGGCCTCGCTCGTGGCGCGTTCTCTTTTTATCTCGGCACCGACCCCGCAAAGATCACCGAGGTGCGCACCGCGCTGAGCGACGAAATCGCCAAGCTCGCCGCTGACGGCCTCAACGAAAGCGAACTCGCCCGTGCGAAGGAAAAACTCCTCGGCGCGCAGGCCATTCGCAATCAAAGCAACGACGCTCTCGCGTTTAGTTGCGCGCTCGACGAACTCTACGGACTCGGCCACGCGCACTACCATGAACTGCGCGAACGCGTGGATTCCGTGACGCTCGATCAAGTCCGCGAAGTCGCTCGCCGCTTCTTCACTCAGGCGAGCGTCACCGCCATCGTGCGGCCATGAGCGACTTCGCGCAGACCGGCCTCATCACCACGCTCCAGCGGCTGAACGACAGCCACCTCGACGCGCTGGAGACCGAACTGTGCGCGCTCGCCGTGCAGCGTCCCATCGCACTCGTGCTCCCGTGTCACGCGGCGGAATTAGAACGCCCCGCGCTCGCGCACATCGTCACGGAACTCTCCGGCGCGAAGTGGATCCGCGAAATCGTCGTCAGCATGAACGGCCCCGACGAAACCGCGCACGCGAGGGCAGGGGAGTTTTTCGCCCGCTTGCCGCAGCGCGTGCGCGTGCTTTGGAACAAACCCGCTGGCGAATCCTCAGCGCCCCGCGCAGGCAAGGGAGCCAATGTCGCCGCTGCATTCCGCCTGCTCGGCGGGGGAAATGACGCCGCTATTTTTGCCACGCAGGATTGCGATGTCGCCAGCTTCCGCCGTCAGGATTTGGCGCGTCTCTGCTACGCCGTCGCGCAGCCGCAATTCGGCTATGCATTTGCCAAGGCCTACTACTCTCGCGTCACCGATCGCCTGTATGGCCGCGTCACCCGCCTCTTCCTCGCGCCGCTGCTCCATGCGTGCGTGCGCGTCGCCGGGCATCATCCGCTTTTGGATTTTCTGCTCAGCTTCCGCTATCCGCTCTCCGGCGAAATCGCCCTCACCCGCGAAGTCGCCGCCGCCCTTCCCCTCGCGCCCGGCTGGGGTCTCGAAGTGGCCATGCTCTGCGACGTTTTCCGCCATCTCGATCCGCGCACGGTTTGTCAGGTGGACGGTGGCCCCGGCTACGACCACAAGCACCAGCCCGCCGCCACCGCTCTCGCCGACATGGCCGCCGAGATTGCCGCCGAACTTTTCCGCCACCTCGCCGCCGAGGGCCTGCCGCAAACCGCCGATTTCCGCGCCGCCATCGCCGCCGCCTACCAGCGCGAAGCTGCCCTAGCCCTCCGACGCTCCGCCGCCCTCGCAAAAATGAACGCCCTCCCCTTCGACGAACCTGCCGAAAGTAAAATCGTGACCGAATTTGCCGCGAGGCTTTGGAGTGCGGCGGCTTGATGCAACGCTACAGCGCGCACTTACCTCACTGGATTACTTCCTGCGTTCGATGATTTCGGAGGCGAAGCGGGATTTTACGATGCTGTTTTCGGGGCAGACGCCGCGCCATTGGGTGCCGGGGTAGAGGATGCTGTCGCGGCCAATGAGCGAGCCGGGATTGAGCACGGAGTGGCAGCCGATTTCGGCGCGGTCACCGATGATAGCCCCGAATTTTTTCAGGCCGGTGGGGAGTAGTCGCTCTGCGGTGGGGATGGTGATTTCGCTGTGGTCCAGCTTCACGTTGCTGAGCACCACGCCGGCGCCGAGGTGGGCGCGGAAGCCGAGGATGGAGTCGCCAACGTAGTTGAAGTGCGGCACCTGCGCTTCGTCGAAGATGATGCAGTTTTTAAATTCGCACGAATTGCCGAGCACGCAGCCGCTGCCGACGATGACGTTTTCGCGGATGTAGCATCCGTTGCGGATTTCGCAGCCTTCGCCGATCCACGCCGGGCCTTTGATCATCGCGCCCTGCTCGATGACTGCGCCTTTTCCCACGAATACTGCGCCGCTGATGAATGGCTTGCCGATGAGTTTGCCGAGAATCTGCGGCTTCAAACGGAATTGCAGGTAGCTCGGGATTTGTTTCAGCGCGTCCCAGACGTTCACGGAATTATCGAAGAGCATCCGGTGCTCGGTGCGGTTGAGGTCGAGGTATTGTGAAGGTGCGAAATTCATCGTGGTTTGCGAGGCGTGGGGCGTAGCGGCGTGTGCATTGGAAAGCAAGGTCGCGCTGCTATGGCTCAACAACTTGCGGGAAATCAGACGCTGAGTGCGGTCTTCGTTTCTCCGAGCTGCGCGGTCCATTTTTCGAGGAAGGAGAGCGTCGCTAGAATTTTTGCGAGAGCTTCGGGTGGCTGGCCGGGCATGCGGATGGCGGCGTGGGATGTTGCGATGCGTGCGGAGATTTCCCCTGCGAGTTTATCCAGGCGGGAGAGAAGGGTGATGCGTTCACTTTCCATGAGCGCGCGGGCGAGCGTGGCTGCGGCGTTGCGTCGGGCGATGAGACTTTGCGCGGACTGCCGGGCGTCGGCGATTTCCATGAAGAGGTCGCCGAGGTCTGTCGGCGTGCGCTCGGCGATGGCGAGGACGCCGGGATGTTCGAGGGATAGAAAGTGGCGGAGGCAAGTCGCAGGTTCGCGCAGCGTCTGCCATGCGGTGTTCAGTTCCGAAAATGCGGACGTGCTGCCGCTGGAGGTGTCGGGGTGGTGAATGGCCGCAAGCCGGTGGAAGTGATCTTTTAGCTGGGCGTCATCTATCCACGGCTGGCGCGGGATTTCGAGAATCTGAAAGCAATCGAGAGCCACGGGATTTTGGCTACGCCGCGAAGCTCTCGCCGCACGAGCAGTGAGCTTCGGCGTTCGGGTTCGTCACTTTGAAGCCGCCTTTTTGCAGGTCGTCGGAAAAGTCGAGGACGCTGCCGCTGACGAAGAGCGCGCTCTTTGGATCAATGACGACGCGCACTTCCTGCGACATCACCATGATGTCGCGATTCGCGGGGCCGTCCACGAGGTCCATCTTGTATTGCAAACCGGAGCAACCGCCGCCGATCACAGCCACGCGCAACGCGCCTTGCGGGCGTCCTTGTCGCGCGAGGAGTGAGGCGAGTTTTGCCCCGGCGTGCTCGGTGAGCTTGAGCAGCTTTTCGTTGCCGAACTTGATGTTCACGGCGGGCGCGGCGGTGTTGGTGGTATCGGACATGAGTGGAGACTAGCGGTAAATGGTCGTGCGCAAGTGTGCAAAAGTTATGCGGCGGCCAATTCGGGCGGCAACTGCGGATGCGTTGCGATGTTTTCCGCTGCGATATCGTCGAGCTGCGCGAGCGAGGCGACGTGGGCGAATTTTTCGCGGAGGCGCTTGGCGTCGGGCATTCCGCGTGAGTAGGCCATGAGCTGTGTGCGCATGGATTGCATGGCGTAAATTTCGTTGCCCTGTCGCGCGGTTTCCATCGCGCAGTGGCGGCGGATGTGAGCCCACTGCTCGTCGAGCGACGGACGGGCGAGGTGCGTGCCCGTGGCGAGGTAGTGTTTGATTTCGCGGAAAATCCACGGGTGCTGCATGGCCGAGCGCCCGATCATCGCGCCGGCGATGCGTGTGGTTTTACGGCGCAACTCGACATCCTGCGCGGTGACGAGGTCGCCGTTGCCGATGACCGGCACGCGCACGCATTCGGCGACCTGCGCGATGACATCCCAGTCCGCCAAGCCGCTGTAGCCCTGTTCCTTTGTGCGGCCATGCACGGCGATGGCCTGGATGCCGCAGTCTTCCAGCAGGCGCGCGGTGGTCGTGGCGTTGATGGTGTCGGTGCTCCAGCCGATGCGCATTTTTGCAGTCACGGGGAAAGGCGCGACGGCTTTCACGATGGCGGATGCGACTCGCGCGAGCAGCGGGCAGTCGCGCAGGAGCGATGAGCCGCCATTTTTGCTCACGACTTTGCTCACGGGGCAGCCGAAGTTGATGTCGAGAAAATCGGGACGCTTCCATTCGAGGACGATCTTTGCGGCCTCGGCGAGATGCTCCGGGTCGCCTCCGAAAAGCTGGATGCCCAGCGGGCGCTCGCTTTCGCTGAAATCGAGATACTCCATCGTGCGCTCGTTCTTTCGGAAAATGCCCTCGGCGCTCACGAATTCGCTCACCATCACATCCGCGCCATACTCTTTGCAGAGCTGGCGGAATGTCGTGTCCGTCACCCCGGCCATTGGCGCGAGGTAAAGCGGGAAGCGATCTTGAAACCACGGAAGCATCCCGCAGCAGTAGCGCACAAATGCGCGATGGCCAAGATGTGCTTCACAGGATCGCTTGCCGCGAGCGACGCTCTAAGTTTCTCTCCCGCGTCCAATGCCGCCGCGCCCGTCTGATTTGCTGGACGCCATAGCCCGGGAGCCTGCGCTCGCGGCGAAACTGCGTGCCGTGATGGCGGGGGAGCAGGGCGTTTTTGCCAACGTCGTTGAAAATGCGCACGCAGCGCTTTGCGGTGTGATTGCGCGAGCCTGTGAAAAATCGGTGCGAAATTTGTGGCTCGTGTGCGCGAACGTTCGCACGCAGGAGCAACTTCACAACGAACTCAGTCAGTGGTTTTCCGGCGCAGATTTCTTCCCGGAACTGGAAAGTGCTCCCGTCGAGGGCGCGCTGCCAGACCCGGAGACGGTGGCTGAACGGCTCGGCGTGGTGCAGCGGCTGGTGCAGGCAGATGCTAAGGCCAGAAAGAAGGGGCGTATCATCTTGCTCACGAGAGCGTCGCTTGAGGACCGTGTTGTGGATGAAACGGAGCTGCGCCGTCTTGAACTGACAATCAAGCGCGCCACCCGATGTGACCGCGATGCTTTGCTGAAAAAGCTCGGCGATGCGGGCTACGAGCATGTTCCTCAAGTGACTGCGCGTGGACAGTTCGCGATACGCGGCGGCATTGTGGATGTGTTCAGCTTTCATCACGCGCTGCCGGTGCGGCTGGAGTGGTTCGATGAGGAGGTGGAGAGCATCCGGCAATTCGATCTCGATGCACAAACGAGCGTGGAGCACCTCCCGCAATGCACGCTGCTGCTCGGTGAGGCGGAGACGCTCGACAAAAAACTGTGCGACTACATTCGCGCGGAAGATGTGACGGTGGATGTGGACGCAAGCTGGATGGACGCGCTCGTCCACATCGCATGCCATGACTTACTCTCGGATAGCGCGGATGGATTGACCACGGATGGAACGGATTTCACGGATGTCTTAGTTGAGGAGCCAGTGCCGGTGGAGCGCAAAGGGCGTAAACGAAAGGCGGAAGCTAAATCCGTGTCATCCGAGCCGTCCGTTGTTGATAGTTCTGCGCAATCCACAGTTCCCGGTGCGCTCGATTTTTCCACAGCTTTCTATGAGCATGGTCTTGGTCAGTTTGAAGCGGGCGATTTCGTCGTGGATGAAATCAAGCGCGAGCGGTTCTTCGCGCAGCTTGGTGAATGGCGGACGCAGCAGTGGGCGACGTTTGTCTTTTGCAACAACGAGGGCGAGGTGGAGCGGCTTCGTGAATTGCTGCCTGCGGTCGAGGCGGACGCGGTTACTTTCACCATCGGCACGCTGTCACGCGGGTTTATTTACCCTGCGGGAAAGGTCGCGGCGCTGAGTGATGCGGAGCTATTCGGGCGCTATCGCAACAACCGCGCACGTCGCCTCGCCATCAAACGAGCGAAGGAAGTCGGTAGCCGCTCGCAGATTGATTTCAGTGAATTGGTCGAGGGCGAGCTGGTCGTGCATCTGGAACACGGCATCGCCCGTTTTCTGGAACTCAAGACCGTCGGTGCCGAGGATGTCCTTGTGCTGGAATTTGCCGGGAGCGCGAAACTCTACGTGCCGCTGGAGCAGAGCTATCTTGTCGCGCGCTACGTGGGCATCGGTAAAAAAAATCCACCGCTCTCGAAGCTGGGCGATGCGGCGTGGGCGAACGCGAAGAACAAGGCGGAGAAGGCGGTATTCGACTACGCCGGGCGTCTGCTCGAACTCCACGCGACGCGCGAATCGCAGCGCGGCTACGCATTTCCACCGGACAATGACTGGATGCGAGAATTTGAGGCGTCGTTCCTATACAAAGAAACGCCGGACCAAATCACTGCCATCGCCGACGCAAAGGCTGACATGGAGAGCGAGCGCCCGATGGATCGTCTCATCTGCGGCGACGTGGGCTTTGGCAAAACAGAGGTCGCGATTCGTGCTGCGTTCAAGGCCGTGTGCGCTGGCAAGCAGGTCGCCGTGCTTGTGCCCACGACGGTGCTCGCCGAGCAGCATTACCGAAATTTTCGCGAGCGCGTGAGCGACTACCCGATGACAGTCGGGATGCTCTCGCGCTTCCGCACCAAGGCGCAGCAAAACGAAACGCTGCGCGGCGTGACGGACGGCTCGGTGGATATCGTCATCGGCACACATCGGTTGATTTCAAAGGACGTGGCTTTCAAAAATCTCGGCCTCGTCGTTGTGGACGACGAACAGCGATTTGGCGTGCTGCACAAAGAGCGGTTCAAGGAAATGTGGCCGTTGGTGGATTTGCTCACGCTCAGCGCCACTCCGATTCCGCGCACGCTCTACATGTCGCTCATGGGCGCGAAGGACATGAGCACGATTGAGACGCCGCCTGCAAATCGCATCCCGGTGGAGACGCTCATTTGCCCCTACGACGAGCGCATCATCCGCGACGCCATCAATCGCGAACTCAAGCGCGAGGGGCAGGTGTATTTTCTGCACAACCTTGTCGGCGACATCGAGAGTGTGGCTGGAAAAATCAAACGCCTCTGCCCGCAGGCGCGCGTGCTGGTCGGGCACGGGCAGATGCAGGAGCACGAGTTGGAAGAAGTGATGCACCGCTTTGTAAATGGTGAGGCCGACGTGCTTGTGGCGACGACGATCATCGAGAGTGGCGTGGATATTCCGAACGCGAACACGATCATCATTGATCGCGCGGATCGCTTCGGGCTCGCAGATCTCTATCAGCTCCGGGGTCGCGTCGGTCGCGCGCAGCACAAGGCGTATGCCTACCTCATGCTACCGCGCGACATGATGTCCGCAGGCGAGGCGCGCAAACGCATCAACGCGATCAAGCAATACGGCTCACTGGGCGCGGGATTCAAAATTGCGATGCGCGACTTGGAGATACGCGGTGCGGGAAACATCCTCGGCACGGCGCAGAGCGGGCACATCGTGAACGTCGGCTTCGACCTCTATTGCGCGCTGCTCCGTCAGGCGATTGCTAAGCTCAAAGGCGAGCGCGGGCGGCATCGCATCGAAGTGGAGGTGCGGCTGGATTTCGTAGTCACGCGCGAAGCCGAGTATGCGGGAAAGGAAAAGTCCGCAGTATTTGCTCCTGCATTCATCCCCGTGTCCTTCATCGGCGAGACGCAGTCCCGCATCGGCGCATACCGTCGGCTGAATCAAATCGCGTCGCGCGACTCGCTCGATGCCTTGCGAAAAGAATGGCGCGACCGCTATGGGCGAATGCCGCAGGCGGTGGAGAATCTCCTTTTGCTCAGCGAAATCAAACTCAGCGCGGCGGTCCGAAAAATCAGCGTCATCGAGGCGAAGGAGGCAAAGCTGATGCTTACGCGGAACCGTGACTTCATTTTGATTGGCGGAAAATTTCCCCGCCTCAGTGCAAGCACCCCAAACGAGCGACTGGATGAAGTGCTGAAGCTCGTTCGGAGCTTTTAGGGGCGTAGAGCACTTCTGTGACAATTTGGAAAATGAGCACTCACCACGCTTGCGTAGCGCGAATACGCTGCCATATTCCGCGCCCTTTTTCCAAAGGGGAACCATTTCATGTCACAACAACTTATTCGCAATATCGCCATCATCGCCCACGTCGATCACGGCAAGACCACACTCGTTGACTGCCTGCTCAAACAAGCGGGAACTTTCCGCGCCAACGAAGCCAAGGCGACCGAGGAGCGCATCATGGACTCGATGGATCTCGAACGCGAGAAGGGCATCACCATCCGCGCAAAGAACGCCGCGTTCCGCTGGAACGGCTACCACATCAA
>JBEIQV010000278.1:0-4393 GCA_040376335.1 Verrucomicrobiia bacterium
AGCCTGAGTGCGGCGCTGCGGGATGAATACGAGGGGCCACCGCCTCCGGATGAATACTAAAATGGAATTATTTTTTCAGGAATCCGTGCGATTTTCGCGGCATCGCTTGACGCTCGCTCGCTCGCCACGTATCTCCGCCTTCCTCGCGTGAATCAACACCATCGCCCGAAAGACGAGTGCGGCGTTTTCGCCGTCCACGGACATCCAAACGCTGCGTTACTGACCTACTACGGTCTGTTCGCTTTGCAGCATCGCGGCCAGGAGAGCGCGGGCATCGTGACTGCCAACGGGCCGGGCACGGCTTTTCAAAAACACGTGGACATGGGCCTCGTCTCGCAGGCCATCAAGCCGGACGACCTGGAGAAATTGAAAGGCACCCGCGCCATCGGCCACGTTCGCTACTCCACGACTGGCAGCAGCGTGCTGGGAAATGCTCAACCGCTCATGGTGGATTGTTCGCGCGGCCAAATCGCAATCGGCCACAACGGCAATCTCGTGAACGCGGGCCTGCTCCGCGCGGAGTTGGAGGCGAGGGGTTCCATTTTCGCAACGACGGTGGACAGCGAGATCATCCTGCATTTGCTCGCGCAGCCGAACGAAGCCGGCAGCGTGCTCTCGGCGCTCCGCCGCGTGCATGGTGCTTTTTCCCTCGTGATCATGACCGAGTCGGAAATCATCGGTGTGCGCGATCCGAACGGCTTCCGCCCGCTTTCGCTCGGGATGCTGGATGGAGCCTACGTGCTTGCGAGCGAGACGTGCGCTTTCGACCTCATCGGCGCAAAGTTTATCCGCGACATCGAGCCCGGCGAAGTCGTCATCATCAACAATGACGGCATCCGCTCCGAGCACCCGTTCAACGAAACGCGCCGCTCGTTCTGCGTGTTTGAATACGTCTATTTCGCGCGCCCGGATTCGATGCTCAACGACATCAACGTCGCGCGCGTCCGCACAGAAATGGGCCGCCAGCTCGCTCGCGAAACCGGCGTCGAAGCCGACCTCGTCATCCCAGTGCCGGACAGCGGTATCTACGCAGCGATGGGGTTTGGTGAGGAGATGAACATTCCCTACGTGCAGGCCTTCGTCCGCAATCACTACATCGGGCGCACATTTCTCCAGCCCTCGCAGCTCATCCGCGACTTCAACGTGCGCGTGAAGCTCAACCTCATCCGCGAACTCGTGGAGGGAAAGCGCGTCGTTGTCGTGGACGACAGCATCGTGCGTGGCACCACAGCGCTCGCACGCGTCAATCACCTCCGCGAAGCCGGCGCGACCGAGGTTCACGTGCGCGTGAGCTGCCCGCCGCACAAACACGCCTGCCATTACGGCATTGATTTTCCTGACCCGAAAAAACTCCTCGCAAACCAGCACACGCCCGCAGAAATCGCCGGCTACCTCGGTGCAGACAGCGTCGGCTACCTGAGCATTGATGGCATGGTGAAAGCCACACAACAGGCGCTCGGCTCACTCTGCCTCGCGTGCTTCAATGGCGAGTATCCGGTGCCCGTTCCAGATGGCGCAGGCAAATTCGTCATGGGCAAGCAGCGCGGCCTCGTGCCCGACAGCAGTCCGCAGACAGACATGTTCGGCAAACTCAAATAGCACCCAACAATTTTCCAAATGGCAGCAAATCCAAAATCCAAAAAAGCCTACGCCTCCGCTGGCGTGGATGTGGACCTCGGCAACCGCGTCAAGAGCGGCATTCAGGCGCTCGTAAAAGGAACACACGGCCCCGAAGTGCTCGGCAAAATCGGCGGCTTCGGCGGACTTTTCCGCCCGAACTTTCGCGGGATGAAAGACCCCGTGCTCGTCTCCAGCGTGGACGGCGTCGGCACAAAGCTGAAACTCGCATTCATGACCGGCCGTCACGACACCGTCGGCCAGTGCCTCGTCAACCACTGCATCAACGACATCGCCGTTATCGGAGCAAAGCCGCTCTTCTTTCTCGACTACATCGGTGCGGAAAAACTCGAACCCAAAGTTTTCCAGCAGCTCCTCAAAGGTTTTTCAAAAGCCTGCAAAGCCGCGAAATGCGCCATCATCGGCGGCGAAACAGCGCAGATGCCCGGCATGTATCAGCCTGGCGAGTATGACCTCGTCGGCACCATCGTCGGCGTCGTGGATCGCCCGCGCATGATTGACGGCTCCGGCATCCGCCCCGGCGACATCATCCTCGGCCTCGCATCAAGCGGCCTCCACACCAACGGCTACACACTCGCCCGCAAGGTTCTCTTCGAGCAAATGGGCCTCAAACTTTCCGCCAAACTTGAAGGCGTCACCGGCACACTCGGCGACGAGTTGCTACGCGTTCACAAAAACTACCAGCCTCTCCTCGCCACGCTCCCCGTCGGCGTCGTGAAAGGTCTCGCACACATCACCGGCGGCGGCCTCGTGGACAACTTCCCGCGCGTGCTTCCGAAAAATTGCGACGCCATCGTGGACACCGCGAGCTGGAAAATCCCCGCCATCTACAAACATATCGAACGCGGCGGCGGCGTGGATCACGCCGAGATGTTCCAGGTTTTCAACATGGGCATCGGCATGACCATCGTAGTCGCCCCTCGCGATGCGAAAGCCGTGCAGGCAAAACTCAAAGCCCGCGTGATCGGAAAAATCGAAAAAGGCACCGGCATCGTGCGTTTGAAATAAGGGCTGAAATTCTTCTCCCCGATCAGCGCGGATATGCGGTAGAAGCACGCGTTGCCTATGCCAAAGATTCTCCGCCAGCGTGCGTATTCGTGGTTAATGTGGGTCGCGCTTTATCTAGCGTTTGCGTATCCACTCGCGTGGTTGCTTGGCGAACCAACTCCTGTGCCTCCAGCGAAAACCGAGGCTTTGCCAGCGGTGCCGGACTCGGGAACCGGCCCGGAGGTTTCTGTGCCGCCGATGGTGCCGGGAAATGTGATGCGCCCGCCGCGCAATCGAATTGACCAGAGCGATGCGGAAGTCGCGCGGAAGTCCGCTGGCTGCCTAGAGTGCCACAAAACGACCGACGCGCATTCGATGCACGCTTCGCCAAACGTCGTGCTCGGCTGCACAGATTGCCACACGGGAAATCCCAAGCGCGGACTGAAAATGGAAGAGGCGCACCCAAAGCCACGGAATCCCGAATACTGGCCTACATCCGCGAACCCGCCAAACTCCACCGTGTTGCTCAATCAAGAGTCGCCGGAGTGGATTCAATTTGTGAACCCGGGCGATTTGCGCGTAGCGGAAAAAACGTGCGGACTTTGCCACGGCGACATCACCAAACGCGTCGGCCACTCGATGATGAATCACGGTGGGATGCTGTGGAATGCGGCGGGATACAATAACGGCTCGATCCCTTTAAAAAATCCGTTTATCGGTCAGGCATACGGCGCGGACGGTATCCCGCTGAAACTCGAAGCGCCCTTCGCACCGACTGCGGAGGAGACGCGCAAGTATGGCTGGCTCGCCGCGATTTATCCGCTGCCGCGCTTCAATATTTCGCAGCCGGGAAATTTATTCCGCATTTTCGAGAAAGGCACCGAGCCACCACTCTCACTCGGCACACCCTCGCTTGATGAACTGCCGGGCAAGCCGGGCCGCCGCCTCAGCGAGCGGGGACTCGGCACGCTGAACCGCACCGACCCCATCGTGCTCGGCGCACAGAAAACTCGCCTTCATGATCCGATGCTCGGTTTCCTCGGCAGCAATGATCGTCCCGGCGACTACCGCAGCAGCGGTTGCACGGCGTGCCACGTCGTCTATGCAAACGATCGCTCGCCCACGAACTCCGGTTGGTGGAGCAAATACGGTCACCAAGGGCTCTCGTTTTCCAAAGATCCGACCATTCCGAAAGACGAACGCGGACACCCGGTCAAACACGTCTTTACCCGCTCAATTCCTAGCGCGATGTGCATGAACTGCCACATGCATCAGGGAAATCTTTTCGTGAATCCCTACCTCGGCTTCACGTGGTGGGATCAGGAAACGGACGGCGAGCATATGTGGCCGAAGAAGCAGCACGATCCGACTGATGCAGAAATGGTGCAATCAGCACGGCACAAACCCGAGGCAGCAGCAGTGCGCGGACTGTGGGGTAAACTGGATTTCCTCGAAAAAGTGAGCGAGTTAAACCCGAAGCTGAAGCACACGCAGTTCGCAGATTACCACGGACACGGCTGGGTTTTCCGAGCGATTTTCAAACGCGACAAAAAGGGCAACATGCTCGATATCGAAGGAAACAAGCTGCCCGAAGGCGACTTCAAACACGCCGTCCACTTGAATGACGTGCATTTGAAAAAAGGGATGCAGTGCGTGGACTGCCACTTCGACGTGGATGTCCACGGCAACGGCCTGCTCTATGGCGAGCCTCGCGCCGCGACGACGATCATGTGCATTGACTGCCACGGCACCATCAACACACGCCCCA
>JBEIQV010000028.1:0-19084 GCA_040376335.1 Verrucomicrobiia bacterium
AAGATAGTCTCAAACTTGCTGAACACCTCATCTCGAATGTCCCACAATATTGTGTGCTTCGTGTCATAGAAAATTACTTCGTGACAGCCGAAGCAGATCAGAACGTAGCAAGTATTACTACCGTCGCTCCACACGAGACCGTAGTCTGGGTGAAAACCTCCACAAAGCTTCGGGCCATACGCCATATAAGCGTCTGCTGACGTGACCAGAGACCGCAAATCCTCAATTTCTTTTGGGGATATCGAAAGAGGCTGTTCGTAAAACGGATATGGTCCAATCTTAATCGTTCTTTGTGTCGCAAGTTCATCAACCAACTTACTAGTTTCGGAGTTCTGACGCGGGAGACCCTCGTAAATAGTGAGTAAAGATGCGGTTTTTATGCTATTGCTCGCCAGATTGAATATGAATGAGTCGCGAAGGTTGTGACTCCGATCATGCAAAATAAAACGGCGGTAAAATCTCCATCCTCCAAAAAGTATCCCCATGATGATCAGTGCAGATGCAATGAGAGTTAAGGTCTTGCGCCTCACACTGAGTGTGGAAAGTCGCCCGAACACCCTAAAAATAACACCTAGTCGAGTATTACGGTTCTGCTCCCAAGTAGTTGCAACTGGAGCAAGCTGTCTTTGAATCCATCTGGAAATCACGGGTGACAACAAGCCGATAAAAACACCGACCACGCATGACCAAATACCAGCGATCTGAAAAATATTTTCTCCCTCCCACCCCTTTGTAGCCATAATCGGCGGCGTCCAAATCCATAAAAGCACTCTCCAAAATGTGATCTCGAAAGTCGTGCCTGGAAAATACAGACGTAAACTTGAAGACCAATAATAGTCCAAAAGTGCGAAAGTGACTATGAAGTGAAACAAAGCAGCACCGAGACAAGATGCGGCTGAGAATCGTCGCTTGGTCGGAGAAATATCTACGGCGTCGCTCATAGGGAGAAGTGTAGTGCGCCGTTATTTCTTCACAAGCTGGCGATCTTTCGGACTAGGGCTGGGCCTTCGTAGATGAAGCCGGTGTAGAGTTGGATGAGGGCGGCTCCGGCGTCGAATTTCTCGCGGGCATCGTCGGCGGAAAATATGCCGCCGACGCCGATGACGGGCGTTTTTGTCCGGCTCGTGATGTGGCGGATGACCTCGGTGGCGCGCGTGCGCAGTGGTTTGCCGCTCAGTCCGCCGGTTTGCCGGCGCGCTTCGGGCACGGGGGAATGATCAATCGTCGTGTTCGTAGCGATGACTCCGGCGATGGCATGTTCCTCGACGAGCGCGAGCACGTCGTCCACGGCCTCCCACGTGAGGTCGGGTGCGATTTTCAAGAGCACGGGTTTTTTCGCGCAGTTCGCTGCCTGCACCGCGCCGAAAAGCTCCGCGAGCGCGGCTCGGTCCTGAAGTTTCCGCAGGCCCGGCGTGTTTGGCGACGAGACGTTGAGCACGAAGTAGTCGCCCAGTTCCCGCAGTCGCGCGAACGATGCGAGGTAGTCCGCAGTCGCTTCCTCCAGCGGCGTGACTTTCGATTTACCGAGATTGATTCCCACGGGAAAGCGCGGCCACCGCTTCGTCGCGTGCAATTTTTCCAGACGCGCGGCGACCACTTCCGCGCCATCGTTGTTGAAACCCATGCGATTGATCACGCCGCCGATCTCCGGCACGCGGAAGAGGCGCGGGCGGGGATTTCCCGGCTGCGCCTTCGCAGTGATGGTGCCCACTTCCGCAAAACCAAAGCCAAGCCCCTCCCACGCGGGCAGCACGAGCGCGTTCTTGTCGAAGCCCGCCGCAAGGCCGACGGCGTTCGGAAATTTCAGCCCGAAGACCTCGCGCTCGCGGGTCGCATCGTGCGGAAATGCGCGGTGCAAACTCTGCATCGCAGGCCCCAGCCCATGCAAAAAGGCCATGACAAAATGATGCACGTGCTCCGCATCGCAACGGAACAACAACGGACGAACAAGACGACGGTAGGCAAAATCCAGCACGCGCGCAGGCAACACAAAACAGGCGGCGAGGGCAATCCCTCCAAGTGGCATTCAATTTTTCCCGTGTCGCCCGCGCGCTGCACTGATACAGCCCGTTCATGCGAAACATTGGCAACCTGCCTACGGAAAAAGACGCGAAGACCTTGAGCGGAGTTCTCTACGTGCGCGGCATCGAGACGGACATCGAAGCCGAGGACGACGGCGCTTTCTCCATCTGGGTCCACGATGACGATCACCTCACCGAAGCCACCGCTACGCTGGCCCGCTTCCGCGCGAACCCGGATGATGCGGAATTTTCTGCTGCGGTGCGCGAGGCGAATGCAAAACGCGCCCTTCAGGAAAAGGAGGACGCACGGCGCGCATCGAAAGTAGTCACGCGCGAGCGGATGGAATACGAACGGAACTTCTCCGGCTTTGCGTGGCTGCCGATGCTGCTGGCAATCATCAGCGTGGCGGTGACGCTCTGGGCGGGTGAACTGGAATTCATGCCGTCCTCGTGGACGCCACAGGGCCGCAGTGCGGATAAATCGGAAAAGGCATTGGCGGCTGAAAAATTATTCGAGCGACGCAACAAACTCGCGATGACCGAATGGCGTGACCCGACAAATATCGAGGGCAACCTCGATCTGAGCAGGGACCTTCTGTCGAGCGGCGGAGAATTCACCCACAAAGTGCGGCGGCATTTTTACGACATCTCGCTGCCCGAAGTGCGCCACGGCCAAGTCTGGCGGCTGTTCGCTTCGATTTTCCTGCACTTCGGAATCATGCACATCGTTTTTAATCTGATGTGGCTGCGCGACCTCGGTGGCTTCATCCAGCAACGCTTCGGCGCGGGCTATCTCGCGATGCTCGTTTTGCTCACGGCTATTGTGAGCAATTACGCGCAACTGCTTTGGGCCGGCCCCGGCGCGGGCGGGCTGTCGGGCGTGAACTACGGGCTCTTCGGCTACCTTTGGATGCGCGGAAAATTCGACCGCAGCGGCCTCTGGAGACTGAACCCGCAGACGGTGCAGTTGATGATGATCTGGCTGGTCGTCTGTTACACCGGCCTGCTCGGCCCGATTGCCAACGCCGCGCACACGGCGGGACTCGTTTTCGGCATGGCCGCTGGCTTTATTGTGGCGAAATGGAATACACGGAAGCGCGGGCGTTGACACTCGCGGCTCGGCTCTTAGTCTCCGCGCCCTCATGTCCGCAGATGCTACTTTAAAAACCACGCCGCTCCACGCCGAACACGTCCGTCTCGGTGGTAAAATGATCGGCTTTGGCGGTTGGGACATGCCCGTGCAATACGCAGGCATCATCGCTGAACATCATGCCGTCCGCACTGCGCTGGGCGTCTTCGACATCTCACACATGGGGCAGTTTTTCGCGCGCGGCACCGGTGCCGCCGCATGGCTGAACCGGATGCTCACCAACAACGTCGAGAAACTCGCCATCGGCGGCGGGCAATACACGCTGATGCTCAATGAGCGCGGCGGCGTGATTGACGACCTCATCATCTACCGCATCTGCGACCACGAGTGGCTGCTCGTCGTGAACGCTGCGAAGATTGACGAGGATTTTGCGTGGCTGAGCGCGCATCTCGACAACGGCGTTATTTTGGAAAACCAGAGCGACTCCCACGCTGGACTCGCCGTGCAGGGGCCGCGCGCGGCAGCGTGGTTCGATGCGTTTGTCGCGGGGAAATGCGTCGCGCCGACTCGTAATGCCATTGTTCGACTCGAACTCGACGGCGTGCCGCTCTACATCGCGCGCACCGGCTACACGGGCGAGGATGGGTTCGAGATCTTCTGCCCATCGGAAGCGGCGGTGAAACTTTTCAACGACGTGCTCACGACCGGCGCGGCGTTTGGCATCCAGCCTTGCGGCCTCGGTGCGCGCGACACGTTGCGCATGGAAATGTGCTACCCGCTGAATGGGAACGATCTCTCGCCCGACCACACGCCCATCGAGGCTGGCCTCGGTTTTTTTGTGGATTTGAACAAGCCCGAATTCACAGGCCGCGCCGTCCTCGCCGAACAAAAAGCCAGCGGCCCCGCGCGCAAGCTCGTCGCTTTCAAAATGGTAGGCGCGACTCCGCCACCACGCAGCCACTACGGCGTCTGGAACGAAGGAGCGCAAATCGGCGAAACGTGCAGCGGTGGCCTTTCGCCCACGCTCGGCTGCGGTATCGGCCTCGCGTATCTCCCAGCATCTACCACGCCCGGCACAGGCATCGAAATTGACATCCGCGGACGCCGCTTTCCCGCCGTCGTGGAAAAGAAACCGCTTCACCGCGGCGGCAGTGCCGGATAGCACACAACCACACTTTCACAATTCATCACATGAACGTTCCAGACGATCTCCGCTACGCAAAATCCCACGAATGGCTCCGCGCCGACGGCACCGCCGGCATCACCGACCACGCCCAGCACGAGCTGACCGATGTGGTTTTCGTGGACCTGCCCGCCATCGGCAAGACGGTGAACGCCGGCGACGTCATCTGCGTCGTCGAGAGCGTGAAAGCCGCGAGCGACATCTACGCGCCCGCCGCCGGGAAAGTCGTCGCAGCGAACGCCGACCTCACAGCCAACCCCGCGCTAGTGAACACCGATCCCTACGGCGCAGGCTGGATGTTTAAACTCGAACTCTCCAACCCTGCCGACCGCGACGCGCTCATGGATGCGGGGGCTTACCGCGCGCAAATCGGTTAGGACAGTGGTCGCGATTGGCGGTTGTGATTAGTGACTGGTGAATGTTGGCCGCGTCCATCCAGTCCATATCGTCCATGCCCCGGCCCTCTCCCACGAATAATCGCTCGCTTCGACGGGGCTTTTTTCCACACAGTCCGCGCCCGTGAAGCCCTTCACATTTCTCCAACGCTGGGGTCGCTCGCTCGTTCCGGCGGCACGCCAGCGCGTGACACTGCTCGCGCTTTCGCCGCTGCTGATTTTCGCGGCGGTGTATGCGGCGGCGGTGGTCATCTGCGAAATGCGCGGCATCATCCGCTTCACATGGCGGCCCGCATTCTGGCTGATGCTCGCCGCGCCGTGGGTGTGGTGGATGCACTTCGCGGGATCGAGCGGACTGCGCGGATGGCGGGCGCAGGCGGCGCTGCTTTCGCGACTCCTGCTGATGGGAATTTTCGCCGCGCTACTCGCCGAGCCGAGAGCGGTGCGAAAGTCGGATGCACTCTCGCTCGTGTATGCGCTCGATGTGTCGGATTCGATGGGCGAGAAAATCTCGGACAAATCGCTGGAATGGATTTTGAAATCAGTCGGGCAAAAGCCGCAGAAGGACGAAGCGGGGCTTGTGGTTTTTGGTCGCGACGCTGCGGTAGAGCTGCCGCCGCGCACATCGTTCCCATTTGAAACGATCAACTCCCGCATTGGTCGCGACGGCTCCGACATGGCCAAGGGACTCGGACTGGCTGCGGCGATGTTGCCGGAGGGAAATCAGGGCCGCGTGGTGCTCATCAGCGACGGCAACGAGACGGACGGAAACGTGCTCGCCACGCTCGACGAACTGAAATCGCGCGGCATCGCGGTGGATGTGCTGCCGGTGGGATTCGATTTTTCCAAGGAAGTCTGGCTGGAGCGCCTCGACCTCCCGCGCGTGGTGAAAAAGGGCGAAACCTACGAGGCGACCGTGCTGCTTTCCTCGCTCGGCGCTGGAAAAGGAAAGCTGCGGCTCGCGGAAAACGGACAGCAGGTTTTCGAGAAAGAGGTCGAGTTTGCGGCAGGGAAAAATCGTTTCTCGCTCCCGCTGCCGCAGCGCGGGCCGGGTTACTACGAATATGTCGCCAGCATCGAATTGCCGAAGGGCGAGGATTCGTGGGCGGAGAACAACGTGGCAATGGGCGACCTGTATTTGAAAGGCGAGGGCAAGGTGCTCGTCGTCACGGATGCACGAGCCGACGCACGCGAGTGGGAAGGTTTTGTGAAGGCGATGAAGGAGAGTGAGCGCATCGTGCAGGTGCGCATGGCGTATGAGTTCCCGCGCGATCCGCTCTCGCTGCTACCGTATGATTTGATCGTTTTTCCAAATGCCCCCGCCGATGCGTTTGACGCGGTGCAACTCCAGGCGCTGCACGATGCGATCTACAATCAAGGCACGGGCTTCCTCATGCTCGGCAGCGAGCACAGCTTCGGCCCCGGCGGCTATCATCGCAGCGTGGTGGAGGACGCTTTGCCGGTGACCATGGATGTGACGCAAAAGAAGGTGCTTCCGAAAGGCGCGCTCGCGCTCGTCATGCACACTTGCGAATTCGCCGAGGGAAACACATGGGCGAAACGGATCGCGAAGGAGGCCATCCGCGTGCTCGGCGGCGAGGACGAAGTGGGGCTACTGCACTACGGGCCACTGAAAGGCGACGAGTGGGTTTTTCCGATGACGCCAGCAAAGGAATTCGAGACCAAGCTGCTGCCGCTGATCAACGCCGCCGAGCCACAGGACATGCCGGCTTTCGACAACATCATGACGATGGCGCTGAAAGGGCTCCAAGGCAGCGACGCGGCGATGAAGCACTGCATCATCATCAGCGACGGCGACCCGCAGCCGCCGACGCCCGCACTGCTCGCGCAATACAAAGCGCAAAAAATCACCGTCTCCACCGTGGCGATCAATCCGCATGGCGGCCAGACCGTCGCGCTCATGGAGGGCATCGCGAACGAAACCGGCGGTCGCTTTTACTACCCGCAGGATCCGTCGCAGCTCCCGAGCATTTTCATCAAGGAGGCAAAGACGCTGAAGCGCTCGATGCTGCAAAACAAGGACTTCGCTGCGCAGGTCGAGTTTCCATCGCCGATTTTGAAAGGACTCGACGCACTGCCGATGCTCCACGGCTTCGTGCTCACGACCGCAAAGCCGCGCGCGAGCATCGTGCTGAAAGCGCCGCCGGACGCCGCCGAAACCGCCGCTGGAGATTCGCCCGACCCCGTGCTCGCCATCTGGCGCTACGGCCTCGGCACCACCGCCGCTTGGACGAGCGACCTCGCGCCAAACTGGGCGCGCGACTGGATGGGCTGGGAAAAATTCCGCCCGTTCGTGAAGCAACTCACCACCGAAGTCTCGCGCGTCGAGCAGCGCAGCGACCTCACGCTCTCGACGTTTGCCGTGGGCGCACAGGGCATCATCACCATCGAGGATTTTGCAAAAACCGAAAGCTTCATGGAGTTAAAAGCACGCGTGAACGGCCCGCGCAGCGAGACCATCGAAGTTCCGCTGAAACAAATCGCGCCGCGCCGCTACCAAGGACAATTTCCGCTCTGGGGCAAGGGCCGCTACCAAATCGCCGCCGCCGGAGTGAGCACATCGGGCGATGGCGAAAAGCCACGCAACGAGCAGGCATTTGGCGGATTCGCCGTGCCGTATTCGCCGGAGTATCTGCGCTTCAAGAGCGATCCGATTGTGCTGAAACAAATCGCCGAGCGCACCGGCGGCCGCATCCTCAGCCCGGCGGATCTCGATCTCTTCCACCCCACGCGCAGCACGCGCGAAAGCAGCAAGCCCGTCTTCGATTGGTTCCTCATCGTGCTCGCCTGCCTCATCCCGCTCGATGTCGCATTGCGCCGCGTGCAACTCGACTGGCTCGTCATCCGAGGCTGGTTTGGTTTCGGAAAAAAACGCGAGTCCACCGCCACGATGGGCGCGCTGCTCGAACGCAAAAAACAGGTCGCCACGACAACAACTCCGGCAGAGCGACCAAAGCCCATCATCCTCCCGACGCAAACTACGTCCGTGCCGAAAGCCACAGCACCCGCTCCGCAAAAGCCGTCTGAGCCGGCTTCCACCGAAACCCCGCAATCCACCACCGAGCGCCTGCTCGCGCGCAAACGCAAGCGGCAGGAGGACGACAAATCGTAGCCATGCAAACGCGTAGATTCCCAATACCGAATTTCTCGACGATCACCACGTTCTCAGGAACAACCAGCGCCGTCTGAGCCAGTCCATTTTTCAACAACTCAAACACCACCACCATGAGCGACACACTCCAGGCCGAAGCACAAAAATTCCGTGACGATTTCCAGCGACTGCGCGATAGCGTCGGACGCGTCATCGTGGGCCAGCAACGCATCGTGGATGGCGTGCTCGTCGCCGTCATCGCAGGCGGCAACGTGCTGCTCGAAGGCGTTCCCGGCCTTGGCAAAACGGAACTCGTGAAGGCGCTCTCCCGCGCGCTCGACCTCGATTTCCGCCGCATCCAATTCACGCCCGACCTCATGCCGGCCGACATCATCGGCACTACCGTGATGAGCGCGGGCGCGGACGGACGCTACCAGTTTGAATTCCGCCGCGGACCGATTTTCACGCAGCTCCTGCTCGCCGATGAAATCAATCGCGCCACGCCAAAGACGCAGGCCGCTTTACTCGAAACGATGCAGGAAGGCAGCGTGACAGTCGGCGGAGAAACCCACGTGCTGCGCCCGCCATTCTTCGTCCTCGCGACGCAAAATCCGCTGGAACAGGAAGGCACTTACCCGCTGCCCGAGGCGCAGCTCGACCGCTTCATGTTTAAGCTCAACGTGCCCTTCCTCAATCGCGCCGAGCTGAACGAAGTCGTCCGCCGCACCACACTCGGAGGCGGCGCAGACGTGCCCCGCATCATGAGCGGCGACCGCATCATGGAATTGCGCGGCGTGCTGGAGAAAGTGGTCGTCGCAGATCCGCTCCGCGACTACGCCGTGCGCCTCGTCCTCGCCACGCACCCCGATGCCGTCGAGAGCGGAGACGCTGTAAAAAAATTCGTCAAATGGGGAGCATCGCCGCGCGCCGTGCAGGCGCTCATCCGCGCCGCCCGCGTCCGCGCACTCGCCGAAGGCCGCGCCCACGTCGCCTTCGAAGACATCCGCCACTTCGCCCCCGAAGTCCTCGGCCACCGCGTCCTCCTCAATTACGACGGCCTCGCCGAAAACCTCAGCGTCACCGCCCTCGTCGCCGAAGTCGCCAAAGCCGTGCCGGAGGAAGCAGCCTGAGCAATCAACCGCCACTCTTGCCGCAATCATGGTAAGCGTGCTACTTTCCTCGCTATGAGCACTGACAGTGAGATTGCTGCTGCCCCGGAAAAAGCACACCGCTTGGAACTGGCCCGGCGCATATTTCGCGAACGATTTGCACAGTGCTTCTGGTCTTCCGACCCTGCGATGAAAATCGAGGAGCGGCATCTGCCTTTCATCATCCGCGGGTTGCGTGAACATGGCGGACACTCCGGATATCAACTCGCCGCCGAAATCGCCAAAGCCCTGCCGGAGGAAGTGGCGTAGAAATATGGCTATTCCAGACTACCAAACCGTGATGCTTCCGTTGCTCCGTTTTGCTTCGGAGCGGAAAGCTGAAATCAGCACACGTGACGCCGTCGAAACGCTGTCTAAACAGTTCAAACTATCGGATGATGAGTTGCGTGAACTCCTGCCAAGCGGAACCCAGCCTACTTTCGCCAACCGAGTTGGCTGGGCTGCCACTTACATGAAGAAGGCTGGTCTGCTCGAAACAACAAGACGTGGCTTTTATCGTGCGACTAAGCGGGCCGAAGACATCTTGGCGAAGAATCCTAAACGCATTGATGCAGTCTTTCTGCGTCAGTTCCCAGAGTTCATGGATTTTGCGAAGCTCAAGGGGACGCGAAAGAGAAATGGGGAGGAGGAAACAGAAGAGCAGGACACCGATAATCAGAAAACCCCGCTTGAATCTATTGAGAGCGCGTATCAACGCCTGCGACAGGAACTCGCATCCGATATTCTTGAGCGGCTCAAAAATTCGCCTCCTAGTTTCTTCGAGCGAGTCGTTGTCGAGTTACTGGTTAAAATGGGCTACGGCGGTTCACGTGCAGATGCTGGAAGAGCAGTAGGGCGAAGCGGAGATGGCGGAATTGATGGAATTATCAAGGAGGACAAACTCGGCCTTGATGCAATTTACATTCAGGCAAAGCGATGGGGAGACAAGGTGATTGGCCGTCCAGAACTCCAGCAATTCACAGGGGCACTCGAAGAGCAAAAGGCAAGTAAGGGTGTTTTCATCACCACCTCCCGCTTCACCAAAGAAGCTTGCGACTATGTAAAAAACATCCGCAGTAAAATCGTGCTGATTGATGGTGAAACCCTCGCTCAATACATGATTGATCACGAACTCGGTGTATCGCGCCAAGTGTCCTATGACATTAAGCGGATCGACTCCGATTACTTCGACGACGCGGACTGAGAATAATTTATCGCTGCTCCCAGTTTCCAAGCATGAGCGCCACCCAAATCACCAGCCTCCTCACCAACCGAGATCTGGATCGCCTTGCGCGGTTGCGGCTGAACGCCACGCGGCGCTTCACCAACCGGGCGCGCGGCGAGCATCTCGCGGCGAAGGGCGGCGCGAGCACGGAGTTCTGCGATTTCCGCGACTACTCGCCGGGCGACGACGTGCGCTTTCTCGACTGGAACATCTTCGCGCGCATCAACCGGCCCTACCTCAAGCAATTTCACCACGAGGAGGAGCAGCACATCGTCCTGTTTGTGGACTGCTCCACCTCGATGAACTTCGAGGAAAAGCTCCCGCTCGCGCAAAAACTCGCCGCCGCTTTCGGCGTTCTCGGCCTGCGGGGCGCGGAGAAAGTGAGCGTCTATGCGCTCGGCAGTGGCACCACCGCGTGCCTGCGACCATGCACCGGGCGCGCGAGTCTCGCGAAAATGTTCACCTTCATCGAGAGCCTCACCTCAGGCGGAGACGTGCCTATTGACGCTGCAATCGAGTCCGCGCTTCGCCAACATCGCGGACGCGGCGTCGCCATCGTGCTCTCGGATTTCCTCACCACCGGCGATCTGCGCCGCGCCTTCAACCACCTCCACAGCGCAGGGCTTGAAACTTTCGCGCTGCAAATCCTCGCCCCCGCCGAAATCGCACCCGATGTCGCCGGCGACTTCCGCCTCGTGGACAGCGAGACCGACGCCACGCTCGACATCAGCAACGTCGGCGACCTCCTCGCCCTCTACCACGAATACCGCGCCGCCCACGAAGCACAGCTCACCACGCTCTGCCAGCAGCGCAACGGACGCTTCCTCAGTCTCAGCGCCGCCGAACCATTCGAGCGCGTCTTCTTCGAGACACTGCGGAAAAAAGGGTGGGTCGTATGAACTTCACCTCGCTCTCCAGCGCGTGGCTTTTTGCTCTGCTTGTTCCGCTGATCATTTTCTATTTCCTGAAATTGAAGCGGCCACGGCAGATTATTTCTTCGCTCGTGCTGTGGCGGCAGGTGATGAGCGACCAGCGGGTGAATTCCCCTTTCCAGCGGTTCAAACGAAACCTGCTTCTCCTTCTCCAGATCCTCTTGCTCACGCTGCTCGCGCTCGCGGCGATGCAGCCTTTTCTGCGACGCGAGGCGAAGCGCGCAGGACGGCTGCCGGTGCTCGTGGATGTCTCGGCGAGCATGGCGGCGCTCGACAAGGACGGCGGTAAGTCGCGGCTCGAAGAAGCCCGCCAGCGCCTGCGCGAACGCATTGACGGACTGCTGCCGGATCAAGAAATGTGCATCATCGCGTTCAGCAAAAGCGCGCGGAAGCTTGTCGGCTTTACGAACAACAAAACCGAGCTGCGCGATGCGGTCGCGTCGCTCGATGTGGAGGATGTCCCCGGCGATCTCGAAGAAGCACTTCGCCTCGCACAGGCGCTCGCGCGCACGACGCCATTCGAGCGCGTGCTCATGCTCACGGATGGCAACCTGCCTGCGAAGACGACGTTCGAGCTGCCCTTCACGCTCGATCTGCAAAAGCTCCCGCCAGCCGGACCGAATGCGGGCATCACGGCGTGCAACGCACGGCGCACCGCAGCGGGCGACTGGGAATTGTTCGTCCAGCTTGCAGTCACCGATCCCGCGCCCGCAAACACCGCAAGCATCGAACTGAGTGCCGAGGGAAAAGTGATCGTGACCGAGCAAGTCGCGCTCACCTCCGGCGGCGCTCCACGTCTCGCGTTTCGCGTGAGCGGTGCGCAGAGCGCACTCATCCGCGCCACGCTGCGGCCCGGCGGTTTCGATTCGCTCGCCGCAGACAACACCACCTGGCTCGCGCTCCCCGCCGTGCGATCGCTGGATGTCTTCGTGCCGGAATCACTCGGTGCATTTCGCCACGCTCTCGCCGCGCTCGACGGCCTCCGCATTTTCCCGGCAAAAGACACGCCTTCACCCAGCAGCTACGACCTCGCCATCGTGGACAAAGCAGACGCTCCGCCCGCGCGACTCACCTGCGCCGTCGGCATCGTGCCGGAGGATTTGAAAGCACTCGTCTCTATCGAAAAGAAGTCCGTCACCGCGATTGACTGGCGGCGCGAATCCCCGCTGCTCCAACACGTGAGCCTCGACGAAGTGCTCTTCATGGACGCCCCCGTCACCGCCGCCGGGAAGGACGAAACCGCCTTCGCAAACCTCGGCTACGAACCGCTCATCCTCGGCCCGCACGGCCCGCTCGCCCTTGTGCGCGGCGACGACACCGCGCTGCGCCTGCACCTCATTTTTCACCCGGATCGCAGCACCCTCCCCTTCCGCGTCGCGTTTCCGATCCTCGCCAGCAACCTCGTCGCGCACGCACAGAAACTCGCCGGCCTCAGCGAATCCGTGTCGGTCGCCACAGGCGTGCTGCCCGCGCAGCAATTCACCAGCGGCACGAGCGTGAACGTCAGCGGTCCGGAAAAATTCACGCGCACCGAGAAGGCCGACGAGCGCGGCTTCGTAACCGGCATCCCCGCGCCGCGCGTCGGCGAGTATGTGCTTTCCGCCGGCGGCGGAAATGAAACGCGCCTCGGCGTGAGCCTACTCTCCACGAGCGAGACGGGCCTCGCTACAGTGAACGAGGTGGAATTTGGCGACCGCATCTCCGTAGCCACCGCCAGCGTCGCACCGAAGGCCGACCGCTCGCTGTGGTGGACGCTCGCCGCGCTCGGCTTCACCGTGCTGCTCATCGAGTGGTGGTGGTTCCAGCGGAGAACAGTTTAGCTTTCTCGCAGCGCATAACAGCATCTGCATCATTTCCCGCTCCACATTTGCGGGGCTCTCTGCCAGCTTCCGCGCTCGTCGCATGGTTCCTCGTTTTCTGCTCCTCCTCTTTCTTCTCGTGATGCGCGCTTCGGGTGCGCTCGAAATCGGCAAACCATTCTGGGGTTTCGACGGCCATGTGCGTCAGGAGGCTTTCAATATTCTCTCGTTTGAAGTGCGCAATATCGGTGGGCGCGCCTTTGACGGCGACCTCACGCTCGAAGAAGCGCTCGGCGCGGGACGTTCGCAGGCTCCGTATGTCAGGCATCTCTTCCTCGCTCCGGGCACGTCGCAGTGGGTGCAGTTCTATTTTTACACCGGCTCCTATACCCCCGAGTGGCGACTCTCTTGGACGGAGGAGAAAGGCGGTGTCATTCCTTTTGAAAGACCCGGTAGCGCTGTGCCCGCGACGGTGATGCTCGCCGATCCCGAATCGCCCGCGATTCGCAATGTGCGAATGCCCGTTTTTCCCGAGACACTTTTTCCGCCGACTGTCTCGGCGACTGATGCGCTGCACGCCGTCGTGCTCGACCATTCGCCGCGCTGGGATCCGCCGCGCAGGCAGGCGTTTCTCGACTGGGTAAAGCGCGGCGGCATCGTGCATCTGCTGCCGGGCCTGAATGGTGAAATGCCGCAATTCACCGAGGAACTCGCGCCGCTCAATGTCACCGCAGACCGCACAACCATCGGTGCCGGATTCGTGGTGAAACAAAAAGTCTCCCGCTCGGAAATCACCCTCAACTGGCTCGAAAAGGCCGGATATCCAGCGCCTGCGACGGCCAAGAACAACGACAACGGCAACATCAGCGATCTCGACGCGATGCTTTTCCGCAAACTGGCCAGTGCGACCAAGCCGCACATCGCATGGTGGCTCATTTACCTGCTCACCATCGCGTATGTGCTGCTCATCGGACCCGCGTTTTACGTCCTTCGCAAACGCGACTACCGCCTGCTGCTCGCCGGCTTTGTGGCCACTGTGGTGCTGTTCGCATGGATTTTCACCGTCGTGGGAAGACGCGGCTACGGTGAAAAACAAATCTACCACTCGCTCGCCATCGCCCACTCGCTCGGCGGTGGTCGCTACGATGTTTCGGAGTGGATTCATGCGTTCGCCACGACGGGCGACAACTATCGTTTCGAACACGCAGGAGGCAGTCAGCTTTACGCCGCTGTGAGCGAAGGCGAGACGGTGCGTGGCGCAGTGACACTTGGCAAAGAGTCGCACTTCATCGCAGACATGCCGCTCTTTTCATCGCGGCCATTTCACCATCGCGGCGTGCTTAGCGCGGATGATCTCGGAGTGGAGATTCAGGAGTGGAAAATGGAACCGAATACGGCGAAGGGAACAATCAAGCTGAAGCTGAATCCTGCCATTGCGTCCAAAGTGATTCAGGCGAGGGTTCAGTTTGGTTCAAAATATTACTATTTGATTCCAGTGGCTGGCGGCTTGGAACTCAACCCGGGCTCGGAACAGAACGCGCAGGCATTTTTCGGCGAAAGCAACAATTACTACGACTACGGCTACTACGGAGAGAGCGGTGACAAAAAAGCCGCAATCGAACGGCTCCGCAGTCTGGACAAGCTCTTCATCGCGTTCGCCAACAACGAGCCGTTTTATTTTCGCAAGGGCGCCATCTCCACGCCGGTTCCGCCGGAGCGTGTGCGACTCTTCATCTACGCCAGCGCACCAGCGGGCTTCAGCATGAAGAGCGAAAATTTTCAATCCGGCGAAAGCTTCGTCCTTTACGTGCAAGACCTCACAAAACCGTGACCCATATGGAACCAGTCATAGACATCCGCGGCCTCCGCCACGCTTACAAAACCCACGTCGCCGTCGCTGACGTGTCATTCACCGTGAACCCACGGAGTATCCACGGTTTCGTTGGGCCGAATGGCGCGGGCAAAACGACCACGCTCAAAGTGCTCGCGACGCTCCTCAAGCCGCAGGCAGGAATGGTTGCCGTCTTTGGCCGCGACATCGTGCGCGACCGCACCGAAGTGCGCCGAAAAATCGGCTACATGCCCGATCATTTCTCGATGTATCGGCAGATGACCGTGTTCGAGTATCTCGATTTCTTCGGCGCGGCCTACGGACTCTCGCAGGGTCAGCGCGACACAATCATCGGCGACGTGCTCGCGCTCACCGACATGGCCGGGCGCAAAAACGATTTCATCCAGGGACTCTCGCGCGGGATGCAACAGCGCGTCTCGCTCGCCCGCGTGCTCGTGCACGACCCCGACCTGCTCCTGCTCGACGAACCAGCAAGCGGCCTCGACCCGCGCGCCCGCATCGAACTGATGGAAATTTTGCAGGAGCTGAAGCGCCTCGGAAAAACGATCTTCATCAGCTCGCACATCCTCAGCGAACTGGCCGAACTGTGCGACTCCGTGACCATCCTTGATCGCGGCTCGGTCAAATACACCGGCTCCATGCGCGGCCTCATCGCCAACGACGGCGCGGACGGTGCCTACGCATTCACACTCACCGCCGAGCATCCGCAGTTTGTGGAAACACTCAGCGCCATCTCCGGAGTGAAGAGCGTTCAGCAAAACGCGCCCGGCGAGCCTCGCTACAGCGTCACGTTTGAAAAAGAGCAGATCACACCGAACGCGCTGCTGTCCGCCGCGCTGTCGAGCGGCGCTCAGATCGTCAGCTTCACCGAAGACGTGAAGCATCTGAATCAGGCATTCATGGATCTCACCGAGCCCGGCGTGCGACCGGAATAGCAAAGCCATGCTCAGCCGCTTCCTGCCACTCATCGCTCTTTTTAGCCGCGCCGTTCGCGACGAGGTGCGTGGAAAATTCCCGCCCATCATCCGCGCCACAGCCGCGCTGTTTTTGCTGCTGCTTGTCGGGATCAGTCAACGCACCTTTGAATATCAGTCCGCTGCGGGACAGGGCTTGCTCATGATGATTGCGATGGTGAATTTTTTCGGCCTCACGCTAGTTGGACTTGGCTCATTCTGCTCAGCGATCACCGAAGAAAAAGAGGAGGAGACGCTCGCTCTTCTGCGCATGACACGCCTCAATCCGCTCGCCATTTTGCTCGGCAAAAGCACCGCGCGCTTTGTGGGTGGGCTGCTGTTTCTCGCGGTGCAGATTCCCTACACCATGCTCTGCGTCACGCTCGGCGGAGCGGCGCGCGATCAAATCCTGCGCGTGTATGCCGTGCTCGGCGCGTATCTCTTTTTCCTCTGCAACCTCGGGCTATTTTGGTCCGTCATCTGCCGCAGCACCTCGCGCGCAGTGTCACTCACGTTCTTCTGCGGGATTCTGTTTTACATCGTGCCGTGGTTTATTGCTGGAAGCCTGTTTTACAGGAGTTTCTTCGGCGGTTTGGTCTCGACAGAGTTGGGACTCTTTGAGCGAGGTATCAAATTTATCATCAGTTCAAACCCGCTCGGCGACATAGCCGGCACGATCTTTAATCGCGCAGGAGGAATGCTTCCTTTTGCCTCAGACTCCCTTCCATTTCACCTCGTTGGCGGCGTGATTTTCTTCCTCCTCTCATGGGCGCTCTTTGATCGGTTTTGCAGCAGCGCGGGCGAGTCGGCTCCGCGTAAGCGCAAATTGACGGGTGGCTCCACAAACGGCCTCCGCATGGCGCGCCCTTGGCGGCTGGCGATTGCGTGGAAGGACTTCCATTTCATCACCGGTGGAAAGAAGGGCATGATCATCCGCCTGGTGCTTTATGTGATCTTCATCGGCGGAATTTGCGCTTGGTCCAACAACAACAGATACGGCAACGGTCGTCTCGATTACGGAGATATCGGAGGCATCATCCACTGGTCGGCGCTGATTTTATTTACCGCTGAGTTTCTTTCAGTTTCGGCGCGTATTTTTGGCGTCGAGAGAAAGCGGCAGACACTCGGCAGCCTTTATCTTCTTCCGACAAGCCCCGCGCGCATCGCGTGGCAGAAATTCCTCGGCTGTGCTCTCAGCCTTCTTCCTTTGCTCGGCCTCTGGATTCTCGGTTGGTGGATGTATGACGACTGGCAGTTTCGTCATAGCGGACGCAATTACAACCGACTGTTTGAAGAGAGCAATTTGATCCCTGTCGCCTACACCATCGTCCACTATTTGCTCATCGGCACGCTAACCGCCTACTTCTCCCTGCAGATGCGCCGCGCACCGCTAGTCACCGCTCTTCTGGCTGTCGGCTTCTGCGATTTTTTGTCTGGAATCATTTTCGCTAGTAGCAGAATTGGCGATGCGTGGATGATTTTCCAAACCTTCGCGCTAGCTATCACCACCATCGTCCTCGCCATCCGCATCCCCGGAAAAATCGCAGACTGCGCGGCTGCTGAGTGACAATGCGCGCGCTTTTCGCCCTTTTCATCCGCAGCCTCCGCGAAGATTTGCGCGCCCGTCTTCCGCCCATCCTGCGAGCGGCGCTGGTATTGCTGATCCTGCTCATCGTCGGGGCAAACCAGCGCAAGTTTGCTTGGAGCGGTGCGCCGGGGCGCGAGTTTCTCGGGATGCTGATGATGCTGAATCTCGCCTTCATCGGCGTCGCCGCACTGAGCATTTTCCCCTCAGCCATCGCGGAGGAAAAAGAGGACGGCACGCTCACTTTGCTGCGTATGACGAACCTCAACCCGCTCTCCATCCTGCTTGGAAAAGGTGCCACTCGCCTCATCTCCGCGCTGATGCTCCTAGCGGCGCAAATTCCCTTCACCATGCTCGCGGTGACACTCGGCGGCGTGACGATGACGCAAATCCTCCACGCCTACGCCATCCTCGGAGCGACGACTTTTTTTCTCTGCAACCTCGCGATGCTCGCCTCCGTCTATTGCCGCACGGCGACGCGCGCAGGCTTTCTCACCGGCATCATCGGCGGCGTGCTCTATGCAGCGCTGCCCTTCATCTGCGCGATTATCTCCTACGGACAATGGAGACCAGGGAGAACGATGACTGGCGAGCTTTGGGAAAAGATCAGCAACTACATCTTGGAAGCGAATCCAGTGTGGGCGATGGGGAATTTACTGCTCGATTACCGGCGCAGTTCTTTTCTTTCCAATCAAGTGTGGATCAGCCTCGGCGCGGGGACGCTCTGCTTTCTCCTCGCATGGCTGATTTTTGATCGCTACTGCGCGACCGCCGAGGCCGCGCCGGGACGCGTAAAAAAAGCCAAAAACGGAAAGCCCCGCCGCTGGGCGCATGTAAGCCGCCCATGGCAGCGCCTCCCGCTTGCGTGGAAAGATTTCAACTTCATGGCAGGAGGTCGCTTCGGCTTCTACCTCCGGCTGTTCCTCGCGGGCTTGATCCTACTCGGTGCTTTCGGCATTGCATGGAAATCCTATCAGCAGAATTTGGAATGGGCTGCGACAAACTCCCGCTACTCCCCTGACTACTATAGCAAAGCCAGCATTGACGCCCGTTTTTGGGAACTGTTCTCAGTGATCGCAATCATTCTTGCCGGGTGGATCGCCGCGCTCGAACTTCTGCTCATCACTGGGCGAATTTTCGGCGCGGAAAGACGAAATCTCACCCTCTCCAGCCTCGTGGCCCTGCCGTGGAGCGTTGGTAAAATCATCCGGCAAAAGATCCTCGGCTGTCTCGCCGTGCTGCTCCCGTGGGTCATCCTCGCCGCCATCGGTCTCGCACTCAATTTCCGCGAAATCTGGGACGATATAATCCGGGAAATCACCAACCAGACAGCCTATTACGGGCAGGGGGGAGGTATCCGCATACTCTCCTCCATCAGTGTCATTTGCTACGTCTGCACACAAGCCCTGCTCAGCCTTACCGTCTTGGTTTGGTTCTCGCTGCGTATCCGGCGCGGCGCGCTCCCCGCGACCATAGCAACAATGACTGTTGTGAATGTGATTTTCGGAATCACGGTGGAAGTTTTCGGGAGAAACAGGAGCGATGAGACCGCAATCCTTCTCATCGGCTTCACCCTCTCCCTCATCGCACTCATCGCGATGTGCCGGAAAACCCACCGCCGCATCCATCTCGCCGCCTCAGAAGATTAGCGAGTGATGAGCGCTCCGGAGGCTTGTTGATTCCAACCGAGCGCAGCGACGAGGGCGCGGGAGGCGGACTGGCGTTCGAGGGCGTCGGTGGCGAGGACGACTTGCAGCAGTGCTCCTGCGCCGATGGCTTCGCCGAAGAA
>JBEIQV010000164.1:0-7369 GCA_040376335.1 Verrucomicrobiia bacterium
CTAAAGTGCCGTTCTTCATTGCATCCATCATTCGTCCTCGCTCATTCACGCTCATGCCCTGGCAGCAAAACTACGACCCTCTTCACAACCTCACCGGCTCCG
This sequence comes from Verrucomicrobiia bacterium, assembly GCA_040376335.1. GTDB lineage: Bacteria > Verrucomicrobiota > Verrucomicrobiia > Chthoniobacterales > Chthoniobacteraceae > SXWH01. The sequence goes on from JBEIQV010000164.1 coordinate 103, forward strand.
CGCTCGTTGCCGCGCTGCCGATTGTCCTGCTGCTTGCGCTGCTCGCATTCTTCCATATCCGCGCACACCTCGCCGCACTCGTCGCGCTGGTAGCAGCGCTCGCAGTTGCGGTGTTCGTTTTCAAAATGCCCGCGTCGCTTGGATTCGCCGCCGCAGGCTATGGCGCAGCATTCGGGCTTTTTCCCATCGGCTGGATTATTCTCAATGCAATCTTCATCTACCAACTCTCCGCCGAAACCGGGGTGTTCGATGAGTTGAAAAAACAAATCGCCTCGCTGAGCGCCGATAGACGCATCCAGGCGCTGCTCATCGCCTATTGCTTTGGCGCGTTCATTGAGGGCTGCGCCGGCTTCGGCGCTCCGGTCGCAATTTCTGGCGCAATGCTCATCGGCCTGGGATTCAAACCACTCGACGCCGCGAAGCTCGCCCTCATCGGCAACACCGCGCCCGTCGCATTCGGCAGCGTCGGCATTCCTATCACCACGATCAGCAGCGTCACCGGCCTCGATCTCCACGCGCTCAGTTCGATGGTAGGCCGGCAGCTCCCATTCTTTTCGCTCATCGTCCCCTTCTGGCTCATCGCTGCACAAGTCGGCTGGCGCGGGATGCTCGCCGTCTGGCCTGCGTGCCTCGTCTGCGGCAGTGTCTTCGGCATCACCCAATTTCTCGTCAGCAATCTCCACGGTCCGTGGTTGGTGGACATCGCCTCAGCCACAGCCGCCATGCTCGCGCTAATCGTGCTGCTGAAATTCTGGCAACCAAAAGACGAAGCCGCCCAACAAACTCAGGTCGCAACTCATTACTCACTTCGCCCGTGGCTCCCGTGGCTTTTACTCGCCGCATTCGTTGCGCTTTGGAAAGTGAAACCTGTCGAGCTTTGGCTGAAGTCCATCGCAAGTTGGAACTTCAATGTTCCGCTGATCTTCCAAGGCGTGCAGCGCATCCCGCCCGTCGTCGCTGCGCCCGAGTTTGAAAAAGGCGTGTTCGATTTCCAGTTCCTAGCCTCCACCGGCACCGCACTCCTTTTTGCCGGTATTCTCACCGGGCTATTCCTCGGTGTAAAATCAGTGCAACTCGCACGCATCTATTGGCAGACGCTGCATCGCGTGCGCGTCTCGCTGCTCACCATCGCGCTCATGCTCGCACTTGGTTACACCACGCGCTATTCGGGCACCGATACCACACTCGGCCTTGCCTTCGCCTCCACCGGTTCATGGTTTCCATTTTTCTCCCCGCTCCTCGGCTGGCTCGGCGTCGCGCTCACCGGCAGCGATACTTCGTCAAACGTCCTTTTCGGAAATCTCCAAAAAGTCACCGCCGAGCAAACCGGCATCTCCCCCATCCTCACCTGCGCTGCAAACAGCTCCGGCGGCGTGATGGGCAAAATGATTGACGCTCAAAGCATCGTCGTCGCCCAAACCGCTACCGGCAACGCACCCGGCGCACCCGACGCTGGCACCATCCTGCGCGCCGTATTTTGGCACAGCCTCGCACTCGCCGCGCTCGTCGGCATTCTCGTTTGGCTGCAAGCCCGCGTGTGGATGTGGATGATACCTTAGCGAATGTATCAGGGCTTCACAGACAATCGGAGGCGGTAGAACATTTTTGCCGTTTGTGACGGCGGCACTTGGTAGCTGCGGGTCTGCGTTCCTGAGTTGAGGTAGTAGGGGGCGGCGTCCACTGCGGTCCATTGCTGGAGGTCGGGAGAAATCTCCAGCACGTAGTCAACATCGGCGGCGTTGGAGTTCACATCGTAGGAGACGGTGTTCTGGCCGAAATCGAGAGAGAGAACGGGGGTAGCGTGTGCCCCGGCTACCGTTGGGTTTGTGCCTCGCGAGTATTCGAACAAATTGGATTGCCCGTCGCCATCGGGATCGGCTCCTGCCCCGAAGACGGCGTAGCTGGCGGCCCATGTGGCGAAGCGATTGCCGGGGGCGATGGCTCCGGGCGAGGCGGTGGAGGCAATCCAGTTGATGTGATCGTTGCCGTAGTCTTTTTCGGAAATTTTGGTGAGCGAGGGGCCGCCGCCGTCGGGGGTGAGGGGCCACGGTGCGGTGTCGTCAAAATTGACGCGATCCACGCGGACGTATTGCTGGACGTTGAGTGCATCCACAGCGCCGGGGCGATCAATCTGCAAGGTTTCGCCACTATTATTGATGCCGCCGATGGCCCACTGGAATACTTTGGTGCCAGCAGGGACGCTGGCTCCATAGACAGTGTTGAAAAGTGCTGGGTTCTTGGTGATGACGATGCGTTCGCCGGGGGCCATGGTGAGCGGGGTGACGGATGGGAATTCAAAGTCTATGCCGTCGCTGATGCGCCATGGTTTTGCTTTGACGGAGTCGTAGAGGGTGACGGGTGCGCTGCTGATGTTGAGCAGTTCGATGTATTCCGCATCGCCGGTGCCGGAGCCGCCACCGGGGTTATACATGATTTCGGAAATGACGATGGGGCCGATGCGCGGGCCGCTGTTGGTTGCGCCGGGGGTGGCGGTTTTCATGGCGACGAAGTTATACGCGTCGGTGCTGGGTTTGTAGTATGCGCCGAGTGATTCGCCTTCGAGGCTGGGGCCAAAGTTTTCCTTGCTCTGGTAATCGGTGAGTTGGTCGTTGACGGCGGAACTGACATAGACCGTCTCGCCCACGTCGCTGAGTGCGAATGGGGTGATTTTATTCGGGTCCACACTGGCTGTGCCGAAGTTGGTGCTTTCATAGAAGACAAGGTGGCCGCCTGCGGGGATGATGGTGTCGGCGGGGATGCGATATTTTTGAAGGTTGGTGGCGTCGTCGCTAAGGAACCAGCCGCCGATGTTGATGGAGGCGTTGGTGCGGTTGCGAAGTTCAATCCAGTCGCTGGCGAGGCCGGAGTTGGCGAGGACTTCGTTGACGACGACGGTTTCGCCGATGGTGAATGGGTAGTCGCCGGGGCTGTATGTGTATTGCGCGCCGATGTCCACGCGGGTGTTGTCGGGGTCGAGGCTGTGGGCGGGGTCGCCGGCGTTGATGGCTGGCGATGTGGCCTGGAGTTGGAAGTTGAGGACGGCGGTGTCCACGAACTGTGGATCGATCAGCAGGTTGTTCGTGCCGGGGATGGCGATGGTGTCGCTGAGGTTGTAGGAGGCGGTGAGGGCGGAGAAGCTGTCCACGGTCACGGGGGCGAGGTCCGATTTGGAGATGATGGTGTTGGTCATGGTCGCGGACCCGCCGCCGCCACCGAAATTTTTCTCATACATCGCGATGCCCGTGTTGCAGGCGACGAAGGTGTTTTGATCCAATGTCACCGTGGAGCCGTAGTCCTTGATGCCGACACCGAGGTTGCAGCCGACGATGAGATTTTTGCGCAGCGTGACGGTGGAACCTTGGCCGACGGAGAAGCCTTTGTCGGAGTTGAAATAGATCATGTTCCGCTGGAGCAGGGCGTTGTTGCAGGCTTCGCCAATGTCAACGCCGTCGCTGTTGCTGCCTTGGAAGCGGTAGATGTGGCAGTCCTCGACGATGCCGTCGTTCACGCCATCGAGGTCAATGGCATCGGTGTCCGGGGCGTTGTTGCCTCGAATCGTGCATCGCTGGATGAGGGCGGCACCTTTTTTCACGTGGATGCCGTCGCCGGTGTAGTCGGAGTGGAAGACGCTGTCGCGCAGGGTGCATGAGCCGCCATAAAGGTAGATGGTGAAATCGCACTCCTGCACATCAATGAAGTCCGCGACGAGGGTGGCGTAGCGCCCGGTGATGGCGGAGTTGTAAAGCGCGGGGTCGTATCCCTTGGTCGCTCCCCGGACGATGAGATGGGCAAAATTGGACGGGCCGCTGTTGTCTTCGAGGCTGATTGCCCCCCAACGGTCACCGTTTCGCCCGGTGATTGTCACTTTCTGGGCCGCAGTTCCGGCGATGTTGAGGATGCCCTGCACTCTGATGTTGCGCAGTGCAGGCATATTGATGGTGACGCCGGGCTGAATCGTGAGGGTGATTCCGGCGGGGATGATAAGGTCGCTGTCGAGTGTGTAGGGGGAATTGGCTGCGACGAGTGTGGTGTTCGTTGCCAGTGTGCCGCCAATGACAGTTTCGCCGGAGGGGACAAAGTTTGCGGTAATGGCCGATGCGCCGGTGATGGTCACGCTGAGGCTGCTCCCGCCTGCGACACCCGTCCACGAACTGAACGCATAGCCGGGCGCGGGCACGACCTTGAGGGTGAAGGGAATGTTGGGGAACATCTTGAAGGTGGACGGCGACACAGGAACGCCCTGCACGAGGACGGTGCCGTGCTCGGGATTGCTGACGCCGAGCGTGAGATCAACCGCCGCTGCGACGCCGAGCTGCGAGGCGACTTCGGAATGAATGTTGGCGGCCCGCGCATTGGCGTAGTCTTTGATGTTTTGAATATTCGAAGCACGGCTGCTGACCGTCATTCCGTAAGGAGCCCAGCGGTTGGCGTGGCGGGGCACATGCGCCGTGAGTTCGGTGTCCATCGCCGAGATGACCGAGATCACGCGCGCGGGTGCAAAGGTCGCAGCCGCGTGTGCGGCGAAACGCTGGGCGAGGCGTTGCTTGAAGCCGGTGTTCAGTTTCAAGCGCACGAGCACATCCTCGCTCGACAGCATGCTGCCCAATATGCCGGACATCGTGCCGGTGTCCCATGTGCGGTCCATGTCCGTGAGAAACCAGCGCCATTTGTTGCCGGGGTTTTTTCCCCTCCAAAACTCGCGGTTGTGATGCCAGCTCGTGTTGTTGCCGTAGGATTCCGCAATGACGAAGTCCATGAAGCTATCCATGTCTATTTTAGATTCGACGTAGTCCATGTTGACCTGATTGGTCATGTCGGCGGTGTTGAGGAAGGTCATCAAGGCGAGCCAGTCCACATTACTTCCTTTATCCACGCCCAAGGAGACTGCACTGCTGGTGATATGGCCATAGAGCAAGTGGTCAATTTTATCCGCCGCGAGGTGATAGTGCTCGAAAAACCACTTGTCATCCCAACGCTCGCGGATGTCGTGAAGGCCGTAGTAGGCGCCGTTGATGAAGACGATGCTGGGCCTGTAATCGGCGGTGTCTGTTGCGAGGAAACCTTTGGCCAGTTTCGGATACAGGCAGTCGCGGAGCATCTCCCTCTCCCAGTTGTCGCCGCCATCCCGCAGCGTGAAGGCGGTGTGGTTCGAGGTTTGATTCCCGGGGAAGAGATCGTAGCTGAGATTGTCGTCGCCGTATTTGCCACTGATGTCGAAATTGAGCGCCTTTTGCGGATGGACCCAGTTGTTCTCGCCGCCAATACGGATGCCGCAGGTCGTGGAGAAACCGGTAGATCCGCCGGTGGCGAAAAACTCCACGTTTCCGGGAGCGTCCTTGCCTTTATAGACATCCCGCAGCCCGTAGCCGCCCGTCACGCTCTCGTGCTGGTTGGCGTAGATGCCGATGGTGTTTCCAAACAACGTCTCCGGGTCGGCCACGACGGAAACGTAGGGCACATTCGTGATCGTCTCCCCGCGGAAATACGTGCGGGTGAGAATCGCGCCGGGAGCCTTGCCCGTCTCGAAGCAGCGCGCCCGCAGGACGGTGGTGGCGGTGATGCTGATCGGTGCCGAGTAAAGCGGCGAGGTGCTCTTCGGGTTGCTGCCGTCGAGGGTGTAGCGGATGTCGCCGGACGGGCAGGTCAGGGTCACTGTTTGATCCGTCGAATACAGTCCGGCAGCGAGCGATGCCGTGACTTCATTTCCCGTGATGCGGATGTCGTTCACCACAGCCGTCGTGTTTTCCGCACCCGGCGTCGGCTCCGTGTATTGCCTGAAAATCGCGGGGTTGCTGCTGTCGCGCCCGTAGGAAATGTCGGAGACTTGTTGGCCCCAACTCACCGAATCAATGGTGGTGGTGGTGGCATACGAAGACCCAGTAAGACCGAGATCGAAACTGAGGTCTGAACTATTGCCGGCCACCTGATGCACCTCGACGGCCAGCACATTATCACCCGCCACCAAACTGGAGGCGGGAATGGTGTAGGTGAAAAATGTTGTCTCATCCGTTCCGCCGATGGCCGTCAGTGCGAGCGTCGTGTAGCTCACATCTCCTGCGGGCATATTGCGCCGCACCACTTCGGTTCCGTTGAGATAGATGACGCAGCCGTCGTCCACCAAAAGACTCATCGTAAGGCCGGTGTAAGCCGCCGGATTGGCCACCGTGAAGTGATGCCGGAAATAGGTCGTGATGTATTTGTTGTTCGCATCGGGCCCGTAGGAAACGGTCGTGGCTGGGGAATCCCCGTAACCAAGTTCCGAAGGCCCGGAGGCCCAGCTCGAATCATCGAAATTACCCGCCCGCCACTGGGTGCTTTGATCGCTGCCGTTGTCCTTGAATTTCCACACCGCAGCAGGGGCGTTCGTCGAGGCACGGACCAGCGTAGTGGTGCTTAGCCCCGTCGCCTTGGTGAGGATGAGGGATTCACCGGCTGCTGAGAGATTAAAGTTGGTGTGGTATCTTTCCGTGATGAAATTCTTCCACGGCCAGTAACCGCGCGGATGACTCTGCCCCGGTGCCGCATCGTGATCATCCGCCATGAAAAGCAGGTAGCCATTGGCGGGAATCGAAGCCGTGGAGGGCACGGGCCATTTGAACGGATTCGACGGATCGTCGCTGATAAAATAGCCGTCGAGGCTGACAGCGGAGCCAGTGGTGTTCTTCAATTCAAACCAGTCTGGGTAGTCCTCGAAATCCACAATGTCCGGGAAGGAACGAGTGTTCGAAGCCATGACTTCGTTGATCTGAACCTGCGCACCGGCATCGAAGAAACCAAACAGTATGCAGGCCAGAAGTAGGAGAGGACGTTTCATAAGGGATAATCGCACAGGATTCTATCAGAGCGCGCATCCTGATTTTTCAATCACCACTAATATTGATATGTTACAATTGGGCAAAGAATTATCCGTGACAATAACGACACGGTATTTTTGCGTTTCCTTAATGGAGTGCTTGCGTGAGCCCGATAGTCAGCGGGCGTTTTATTCTTCAGCCAGCGAGTTCGCGGCCTTCACGCTCTCTACATAAAACAGCTCGCAAGCGCCGTTGCCTGTGTCATCGCGGCGGAGTGAGCTGTTCCAGTTGTAGCCTCCAGTTTTCGTCGCATTCACGAGGTAGCCTTTCATCGGTCGGTGTAAAAGTTTTTCTGTAAATTGCTCTGCCTTTGCTGAGCCTGACTCCCCTGCGGGAGCGGCGAAGCGAAGGCGAGCGTAGCAAGCCGAGCGCAGCAGCTCCCGCAGGGGAGTGGTCGCGTTCGTAGTCTGGCA
>JBEIQV010000371.1:0-2830 GCA_040376335.1 Verrucomicrobiia bacterium
GCAATACCCACTCGTATTCAAGACTGCGAGCATTCTGCGGTTCCAAGGTGCTCCGTCATCTCGCAAAGTGAGCGACGATAAACTGCACCTAAGTCAGTAATGCCATTGCCCACTCGGGTTTGTATCAAAACGGATACAGTCCGCCGTTTGGCAAATCTGGAAGGAGTGCGATAAGTGCAACACCATGAATACAAAAATCCGCGTTCTCACCGCCTGCATCCTCACTGCATTCGCCACGCCTCTGTTTTCGGCAAACTCATCGCTCATCCAATCAAAGCTGACGAATACCGGCGCCGACGCCGATGCGAGTGGCCGTGTGCTCTCCATACTCACCCAGAAAAAGTCGGAACTCACCGTGCAAGTCTCGAAACTCACACCATCTACCACTCACTCTATCGAGGTGGATGGTGTGATTGAAGCCACCTTCACCACGAATAAGAACGGCGGTGCAACGGTGAAGTTCAAAGGGCCGAAGCCGGGGCGAGGACATGCGCTAGACTTCGACCCACGCGGCAAACTCCTGCGCGTGCTCGACAATATGCAGAGCGTGCTCGAAGCGACGCTTTCCGCCGAAGGCGAACCCTCTGGTGCCGTCGTCTTGGAGCGCGTGAACCTGCCGATCGGCGCGGCGGAAGGAGTGACGGGTAAGGCGAAGGCGGAATACCGTATGGATAAAAAAGGCCGCCGCACGTTCCGAGTCGAACTGGAGCGCGCGGGTGCCGGGCCCTTCGAGCTTTTCGTCGGTGGTGTCAAACGCGGTGATTTCACCACGATTGGAGTGCTCTCCAAAATCAAATTTGCCATCGGCAGCGACGATGTCGGCGTGCTGCCGCTGGATTTTGATCCACGCGGGCAGGTGCTGGATGTCGTGCGAGCCGGTCAGATCATTTTCTCCAGTGAACTCGCTGCGCGTGCGCTCGGCGTTAATGTCGCGTCGCCGCGTCTGACGAAGGTCGCAATACCTTCCACCGGTGCGGATGCCGATGGTCATGCGGAGGCAAAGCTGCGAATTGATGACCGTGCCCGGAAACATTTTTCCGTGGAAATCGAAGATGTGCCAGCTGGCACATACGATCTGCTTGTGGATGGCGCGGATGTGGCGGACATCGTGGTCACAACGACAGCCGACGGAACTAAAGGTGAGGTGGAATTTACCAGCGGCGATGACAATTCCGAGGAATTGCCGCTGACCTTCGACCCCGCAGGCAAAACGCTCGCAGTGCGGCAGGGTGCAACTGTGTATTTTGAGGGCATTTTTTCGCCGGATACCGATAATGGAAGCGGCACCCCCGCTATAGAGCCGCCTTCCGAGTTTGAGGAAATCCTCGCCACCACTGGCCTTGATGCTGATGCGAAGGCGAAGGCACGCTACCGGGTGGACGACAAAGGGCGGCATAAGTTCAGCGTCGAGATCGAAAAGGTCGTCGCTGGTGACTATAAACTCGTCGTCGCGGGCACCGTGCGTGGCACGATCCACGCAATCCTCACGACAGGTGGCGTCGAGGGTGAGATCGAATTCGATAGCAAGGTCGAGCCTGGGCATCGTGCGCTGAACTTCGACCCGCGCGGGCAACTCATCGAGCTTACCTCTGCGGATGGCACATTCTTTTCACACATCCTCGGTAGCGGATCCGCGGTCGCTGGTGGTGGGGCGGCGGTGCCTTATGAGGTCAAGCTGCCGCTGCTGAGCACGGGTGAGGACGGCAATGCCAGCGCCAAGGCAAAGCTTAAGCTAAATGCCTCGGGCGAACTGAGCTTTGAAGTCGAAGTTGAGGATGTGGACACCGGCGCATACGAACTCGTGGTGGGCGGCACGGTGCGTGGCACTCTGAACGTCGTCAGCGACGGGAATGGCACGCGCGGGCAACTCGAATACGAAACCGATCCGGAAAGCGGTGAACTCCTTCTAGACTTCGATGTAGCCGGGCAGGAAATCATCATCCGTCAAGGCTCCACTACCTTCTTCAGTCGCATCTTTCCGGCACAATAACCGGGCAAATTCAAACGCACCGCTCCTCCCGTAAAGCCCCGCGCCGATTATTACCGGCGCGGGGTTATTTTTTTTCCTAGACGGGAAATGATGCCGTAATTCGCCAGTGGATACTTAGACAGGAACTTGCGCTATCTTTACAAGCGGCTCCAAATTCTCGCGTTGAAGATACTTCCTTCTCGCGTTCATTATCGTCTGTGGATTCGGTATAGACCCTTCACAATTTCATGTCTTCAACCGCCGACATTCTGCAACGAGTCCGCCGCGTCGAACTGCGCACGAGCAAGCTCGCGAATGATCTCATGGCAGGCGCGTATCACTCGCAGTTCAAGGGGCGCGGGATGGATTTTGAGGAGTTGCGCGAATACGTGCCGGGTGATGATGTGCGGACGATTGACTGGAATGTGACCGCGAAAATGCGTCGGCCTTTTGTGAAACTGCATCGCGAAGAGCGCGAGCTGGCTGTGATGCTCGTTCTCGATGTTTCCGCGAGCGGGGACTTCGGATCGACGGGGCAAACGAAGCGGGACTTCGCGGCGGAGGTTGCCGCGACGCTGGCGTTCTCCGCGCTACGAAATGGCGACAAGGTGGGGCTGCTGCTGTTCAGCGATGAGGTCGAGCTGTTTGTGCCGCCAAAAAAGGGGCGGAAGCATTTGCTGCGGCTCATCCGCGAGGCACTCGTCCACAAGCCGCGCAAGCGAGGGACAGATGTGCGCGGGGCGCTTACTTTTTTGAATCACGTTATCCACCGGCGCGGGATAGTTTTTTTAATGACGGACTTTTTACACAGCGTCGGAGCGGCGGGCGTGAAGGGGCGCGATCTATTTTCTGAAATCGGGC
>JBEIQV010000285.1:0-4201 GCA_040376335.1 Verrucomicrobiia bacterium
ATGCCAGTGTGCTCGCGAGCCAGAAGGCGCTCGCCGATTACTACGACGCAGCGGCGAAGGTCGCCAAAGATGCGAAGACGGTTGCGAATTACGTGATCAACGATCTGCTCAGCGCGCTCGGCACAGCGGAGAAAAGTGTCGAAGACTGCTCGATTCCACCCGCGCAACTCGCGGAACTGGTGAACATCGTGAAGAGCGGCGTCATCAATTCCACGCAGGGAAAAACGGTGTTCGGCGAAATGTTCTCCACTGGAAAAAGCGCGACGCAAATCGTGGAGGAAAAGGGACTCAAGCAGGAGAGCGACGCCGGGGCCATCGAGGCGCTCTGCCAGCAGGCCATCGCGGCGAATCCGAAGGCCGTTGCCGAATATCGGTCGGGCAAAGCGGCGGCGATCAACGCCATCAAAGGTCAGGTGATGAAGCTCTCCCAAGGCAAAGCCAACCCGCAGATCGTCGGCGATATTCTCGCACGTCTGCTCAGCGCGTAGGGAACTCCGCACTTTCCAATCACTCTCATTCCACACACAGTCACCCGCGAAACTCCCGCATGATTCTCCGCATTTCCACCGCCGCTCTCCTCACAGCAACCGCCCTCGCCGCAAAACAGCCGGTCGCCAAACCCGCAGTCATTGCGCAGCCTGCCGTTCCAGCAAAACCCGATGAGGCAGCGCCGAAACCAGCGCCGCTCATTGGCTCGGAAGTAAACATGCGCGACCTGCTTTTCCTCGCCCACGCGCTCGATCTCGGCAAATCACTCACCTACCTCGCAGAGCAAACTGCCCGCACAAACAACCCGGCCCTCAAAGGCTACGGCGACAACCTCGTGAAGACACTCGCCGCACAAAGCGCCGTGCTCACCACCGTGGCAGAAATGCGGAACATCAAAGCTCCGGCGGAATCCCCCACGCAGAAAAAACTTTCCGAAAAACTCGGCAAACTCGAAGGAGCAAAATTGCAGAAGGCGCTGCTCGATTCGTTTATCGAGGTGGATGAGCGAATGATCGCCACCTACGAACTCGGCGCAAAGTCGCCCGATGCGACGATTTCAAAATTCGTCGAGCAAACTCTGCCCGTAGCACGCAAGCATCTGCTCGTCGTGCAAGGCATGGCCGGCATCGCACCGCAATATATCGAGCGCACCACGCCAGCCGCGCCAGCGCCAATAGAAAACGCCGCACCGTCAAAGCCACTTGTTACCGCAACCCCGACCAAGGCCGCAGAGCCCACTTTACCAGCTCCCGCAGTGAAGCCACTCCAGACTGCTGTTACGGCACCTGCCACGAAGCCGGTTGCACCCGTCACTGCAACACTTCCTGCAAATCCCCCGCCCTCTTCAGCGCCAATCGTAAAGGCGCCACCCGCCAAGCCTGCCGTGCCTGCACCCACAAAACCCGCAGTTGTCATCGCGCCAGCCAACCCGGTTGTTACTGCACCTCCCGCTCCTACGCCTGCAAAGCCGGAACCAAAACCCACAGTCATCGCGGAGCCGCCGGAGATGTAGCGCCAAAGACACTGGAGGCCGCCCCTACGAAACCAGCCAAGCCCGCGTTTCGCACAAACATCCCGCTGCAAAACTAACGCTCGTTAGCAGCAGCGATTTGGCGAACGGAACTGTCGCTCCGTCGCGCTGAGAAAAACATTCCGCCGTGCCCTTGTCGGATCTTTCGCGCACTCGCACGCCTGTGCTACTCGTTCGCGCTCGATGGCAGACTCGCCGCTGAGTTCCTTCAGCAACAACGCACCGAGAGCAATCGCACCCATCGCCGCAGTTGGATTCTGTGACGCCTGCTCTGCTGGCAACCACACAGGCTCAGTCTCGCTGAGCTTCGGCTCGCGCGTGCCGCCGAGGAGTCGTAGCCACTCGCGCACGCTCAGTCCGACGATGATGACGACGAGCGCGAGAAAGGTGCAGGTGACGCCTGCATCGAGCCTGTTGTTGAACAGTGCATTCCGGTTTGAAGTGAGTGCTTTCGCTGTGGCGGCAGTTGCGGCATCGCCCTTCGCATCGGCTGCGGCCTTTTCCAGTGCAGGCATTTTCTCCGAGGCCTCGCGGGCCATTTGCAGAAAACCGAGGCGTGGCTTTTTCGCGTCGCTCTCCTCGTGAAATACTTTCTGCAAGCCAGCGGTCATCGTGACGGTGAGCAGCCAGCAGAGCGGAAGAAAAGTGACCAGCGCGAGTGTGGGACGCTGTTTGCGATTGAGCGCAGTTTTCAAGAGGATCGTCGTGCCGAGACACAGTGCGATGCTCGCGAGCAGTTGATTGGCGATTCCGAAAATGGGCCAGAGCGCCTTCACTCCGCCGTCGGGATCGCGCACACCTGCGATGAGAAAAAAACCCCACGCCGCGACGATGAGCGCGCTGGCGAGGACACCGGCAAAGACGTTACTCGTGTCACCGAGTTTCCTCGATACACCGCTGAGGGCATCTTGCAGGAGGTAGCGTCCGACACGCGTGCCGGCATCGAGTGTGGTGAGGATGAAGAGCGCCTCGAACATCAGCGCGAAGTGATACCAGAGGTCACTGCCCGCGCCGCCGGTGAAGCGCGCAAAGAGGCTGGCCATTCCGACTGCAAATGTCGGGGCCCCACCGGTGCGACCAAAAAGCGACTTCTCGCCCATCTGCGTGGCGAGTGTGTCCATCTGAGCCTTCGTCACAGTGACGGGTTCGCTTTTCCATCCGCCGTTGCCGTCGGGCACAAACGCGGTGAAACCGCTGTTGTTCACGCGGGCTTTGGTGGCCTCGGGAGTGCCGGGACTGTTGATGGCGAGGTATTCAGCTGGAGGCAGCGTGCATGCGGCGATGATCGCCATGAGGGCGACGAGCGATTCGAGGCACATCGCACCGTAGCCCACGGAGCGGGCGTGACTTTCACGTGTGATGATCTTCGGCGTGATACCGCTGGCGATGAGCGTGTGGAATCCGCTGATGGCGCCACACGCGATGGTGATGAAACAAAACGGGAATACTTTTCCCGGAACCACGAAGCCGGTGCCGTCCACGAATTTGCTAATGGCTGGCATCTGCAGCACGGGCAGCATCACGAGCGTGCCGAGCACGAGCGCGAAGATGGTGCCGAGCTTCATGAACGTGCTGAGGTAATCGCGCGGAGCAAGCAGCAGCCACACCGGCAGCACGCTCGCGAGAAAGCCATAACCAATAATGCACCATGCGACGTTGATTTCGCTGAGGTGCAGCGCCTCAGACCACGTCGGCGATTCGTGCACAAACTTCCCGCCCCACACAGCGAGCAGCAGCAGCACAACACCGATGGCGGAAACCTCCAGCACTTTCCCCACGCGAACGAAACGCAGATAGCCACCCATGAAAAGTGCGATGGGAATCGTCGCGCCAACCGTGAAGATGCTCCACGGGCTCTCACCCATCGCCTTCACGACGACGAGCGCGAGCACCGCGAGCAGGATGATCATGATGGCCAAAATCGCTGCGAGTCCGATGCGGCCCACGGTGCCAGTGAGTTCATCGCGGAGCATCTGTGCAAGCGAGCGTCCGTCGCGCCGCATGGAGGAGGCAAGGATGATGAAATCCTGCACCGCGCCACCGAGCACGACGCCGATCAATATCCAGAGCGTGCCGGGCAGGTAGCCGAACTGCGCCGCGAGCACCGGCCCGACAAGCGGCCCCGGCCCGCTGATGGCCGCGAAGTGATGACCGAAAACGATCCACTTGTTTGTCTTCACGAAATCGCGTCCGTCCTCGTGGATTTCGCAGGGTGTCGCGCGACGGTCGTCGAGCATCAGCACTTTTGCCGCGATCCACTTGGAGTAAAAACGGTAGCCGATTGCGTAGGTGCAAAGCGCGGCGGTGAGGATGTAGCCAGAGTTCAGCGGCTGACCGCTTTTCAGTGCAATGCCTGCATATGCGCCAGCGCCGAGCAGTGCGATGATTGACCAGATGAGAATGGAGAGGGCTTTTTTCACGGAGTTGCTGGAGAGTTATTCGTGCGAAGCGCCCGCTGCCAGCCGCATTTATCGGCTTTGTGTTTTGCTGCGCATGGACGGCATGGACGAGATGGACACGTCCAGCACGCCACTCAGCAGTCAGTTTCAGGAATACAATGCTTCAATGAGGCCGAATGCTTTTGTTCCCGGCATCACGCCGGGTTCCATTTGATTCATCACATACGCGAAGGCGATGCGATGATCCGGATCGGCGAAAGCATGACTACCACCAGCGCCGGGG
>JBEIQV010000100.1:0-10667 GCA_040376335.1 Verrucomicrobiia bacterium
GAGCATGAGGAGGACGAAGAGATTGAAGCCGGTCCAGAGCCAGAAAGTGTCAGTCATTAAATATTTTGAGTGTGCGGAAAATGGTTTGAGGTGAGCTGCGCCCGATGGCTGCGCATGGATGCTCCACGCGCAGCCACCGGATCGGGGGTTTTCAGATGACGGATGCGGGTTTCAGCGCGGTCCAATCAATGTCTTTCGCAGCGCAGAACTGCTCGAATGTATCGCAATGCCGCGCAAGGACGCTTTCGACGACAGCGGAGTCGTCGAGGTAACCGACCTCCGGCATGTCATCCGGCATGAGATCCACATCTTTCGCAGCATAGATGAGCGCAAAGATTGTCTCGTTGCGGACCTTGTCGGCTGGGTTCCACGGATTGGTCTCGAAGTAGTCCACGAGGAGCTCGAGTTGCAAAGCGAGCCGCGGATACTCGGCGCGCAGTGTGCTGATCTTTTCGTGAAGATCGGCTAGTCCGTCCTTCAGACTCGCGGCTTCTGCCGATCCGAGCATCCGGCCGCCGTGCTCGACAAAGCGATCAAGATTTAGCCCCTCTTCGGAGACGTAGTTCATGTAGGAAGCCAGGGTTGCGTTTGGTTTTTTCATTGTTTCAGTAGTCATCTTAGAGTGTCTGGTTGGCTGGTCGGTTCAGTTCCGTGTGCCAGCGATTGCAAACTGACCTGGCGACGCCGTCTTGGTGTGGCGCTGCAATCGTCCGGCGCGCTTCATACGCTTGTGGTCGATCCGCGCCTCGATTTGCTCGACCGCCTTGAGCAAAGCAGCGCGCAGGGTGTGATCCATCGCCTCTGCGAACACATCAGGACCCGGTGTCACAAGGTGCGCACTGATGCGGAATGGAGGACTCGATTCGAGCCGACGCTCGATGACGATCCGCGCCTCATCAATCTGGAGTGATTTACCGACCTCCTTAAGCTGCTGCTCGATGAGTGCAGTGAACGAGGGTGAAGGACTGTGATGGATATGTTTGAGTATGAGTTTCATGACGGGCGGAGCTTTGCAGCAGGATTATTATTCGACAAATACGCATTCTGGAACTTAGCGTTAGCTTTTATGGAATCCGTCAATACTTCCTCCGAGTGGCTCAATTACCACCATCTGCGATACTTTCACGCTGTGGCCCGTGAAGGAAGCCTGCGGCGTGCGGCAGACAAACTACGTATCTCGCAGCCCTCAATCTGTGCGCAGGTAAAGCAGCTCGAGTCAGCACTCGGTGAAACCCTCTACCATCGCAGCGGACGCTCGATCATGCTGACCGACTTCGGGCGTCTCATCTACGGTTACGCGGAGGAAATTTTTGCGCTGGGAAGTGAGCTGCTTACGATCGCCAAGCGCACCCCAACGACACGCACCTTGCGACTCCAGATCGGGATTGTGGATTCATTTCCAAAACTCCTCAGCCTCGACATTCTTCGCCCAATCTTCGCGCACCATCCGCCGGTGCGTGTGACTTGCAGCGAAGGAAAACTTGAAGACCTGCTCGGCCAGCTCGCCTCCCATCGGCTCGACGCCCTGCTCGCCGATGAACCGCCTCCCTCTAATGTGAAGGTGAAAACCTTTTGCCATTCGCTCGGAAATAGTGGCGTGACCTTTTGCGCCTCACCAGCGCTCAGTAAAAAGCTCCGCACACGTTTCCCTCAAAACCTTCACGAAGCCCCGATACTGTTACCAACACAGAACACTGCTTTGCGTCGCGACTTGGAAAAGTGGTTTCGCTCCACGGAGATCGAGCCTGTGGTAGTCGGTGAATTCGAGGATGCCGCGCTGGCAAAAATCGTAGCGACAGAAGATATCGGAATTACAGTCGTGCCCACCGTTATCGAATCAGAGGCCATAGAGCGCTACGGCTTCGTCCCAGTCGGCAGGACTACGGAATGCCAGATACAACTCTACCTGATCACGGCTGAGCGGCGAATCGAGCACCCAGTCGTGGCACTGCTCGCGAGAGAAGCAGGCCGGACACTGATTGGACGCCGGAAAAAAGCGAATCCAACCAGCGCTCGATCGAAAGCCTCACGCAAAGAGAAATAGCAACGGCTGAGCACTCTTGTTTTATGGCATTGCGATTTGGAAGACGCCCCCATTGAGGACTTGCTCGACATGAAATGCGGAACAGCGGAGCAATGCAGGAAGCCATGAAGAAGAAAGACACTCCGATTTCTGTGCGGGCCGGGAAGATCGAGTTCGTGAAAATCAACGCGACCTCGTGGGACTGGCGTGATGTGTATCACTGGATTCTTTCGCTGAGCTGGCCGCGCTTCGCCGCTCTCGTGCTTGGTGTTTTCGTAGCACTAAATCTGGCTTTCGCCGTCGCCTACACGGCCCAAAGTGGCTGCATCGCCGAACTGCCGCCGGGGAATTTTCTTGAGGCCACTTTTTTCAGCGTGGAGACGCTGGCCACGGTGGGCTACGGCCACATGTATCCGACCACGACATACGGCCACATCGTGACGACGATTGAGATCGTGATCGGTATGTTTTGGATGGCTGTGATCACGGGTTTGATCTTCGTGCGCTTCTCGCGCCCCACGGCCCGCATCGTATTCAGTAATTCGGCGGTGATTACGCAGTTCGATGGCAAGCCCACCTTGATGCTGCGCGTAGCAAACATGCGCCATCAGTCCATGGTGGAAGCGGAGTTCCGGCTCATGCTCCTGCGCAACGAGCCCGTCTTGGAAGGCGATTTTGCCCGCCGCTTTTACACGCTGAAGCTGACCTTCGACCGGCTGATCATGTTTCCCGTCGCACTCACACTGCGACATGTGATTGATGAACAGAGCCCGCTCCATGGAATGACCGTGGCGGATTTGGAAAAAAAAGACACGCGACTGATGGGCTCGGTCGTCTGCGTGGATGCCGTCATTCAGGCACCCGTCCAAAAACAGCACGACTACGGCTGGCGCGACATCCACTTCGGCAAGCGCTTCGTGGAAATTTACACCGAAATGGAAGACGGCAGGCTGACCGTGGACTACGGCAGGCTGCACGAAGTGGAAGCGGATGTTCCGAAAACGGAATAAGGGGGAAATTTAGGCGCTCAATCTTCAGCTGTGGCCAGCTTTGCCAGCACGCTGAGGTCTTCGAGCGTGGTGGTGTCGCCTTTGATGATTTCACCGGCGGCGACCTGCTTGAGCAGGCGACGCATGATTTTTCCGGAGCGCGTTTTTGGCAGTGCGTCGGTGAAGCGGATTTCGTCGGGCGTGGCTACGGGGCCGATGACGGTGCGGACGTGTTTCTTCAAGTCGGCGGCGAGTTCTTTGTTTGCGATTTTCCCGGTTTTTACGGTGACGAAACAGACTACGGCCTGGCCTTTCAGTTCGTCGGGTTTGCCGACGACGGCGGCTTCGGCGACGGAGGGGTGCGAGACGAGCGCGCTCTCGACTTCGGCGGTGCCGAGGCGGTGACCGGCGACGTTGAGCACGTCGTCAATACGGCCGACGATCCAGATGTAGCCGTCCTTGTCGCGGCGGGCGCCGTCGCCTGCGAGATAGTAGCCTTTGAATTCGCTCCAATACGTCTCTTTGTAGCGCGCTTTGTCGCCCCAGATGCCGCGGAGCATCGAGGGCCACGGTTTGCGGATGACGAGTTTGCCGCCCTGATTTGCGCCGAGTTCCTTGCCGTTGTCGTCCACCACTGCGGCGTCCACGCCGAAAAATGGCAGCGTCGCGGTGCCGGGTTTCGTGGGAATCGCGCCGGGGATGGGCGTGATCATGTGGCCGCCGGTTTCCGTCTGCCACCACGTATCCACGATGGGACAACGCGAGCCGCCGATGACGCGGTGATACCACATCCACGCCTCGGGATTGATCGGCTCGCCGACAGTGCCGAGCAATCGGAGCGAGCTGAGATCGTGCTTTTTCACCCACTGGTCACCCCATTTCATAAAGGCGCGAATCGCCGTCGGTGCGGTGTAGAAAACGGACACGCCGTATTCTTCGATGATGTTCCAAAAGCGGTCGTTCTCGGGCCAGTTTGGTGCGCCTTCATACATGAGCGAAGTCGCTCCCATCGCGAGCGGGCCATAGACCATGTAGCTGTGCCCGGTGACCCAGCCGACATCGGCGGTGCACCAGTAAACGTCTTCATCGCGCAGGTCGAAAACGTATTTGCACGTCATGTAGGCGTGCAGCAGGTAGCCGCCGGTCGTGTGCAAAATTCCCTTCGGCTTTCCGGTCGATCCGCTCGTGTAGAGGATGAAAAGCGGCGTCTCCGAATCGAGCGCGACGGCGGGGCAGTTCGCATCCACGTATTCGAGTTCGCGGTGCCACCACACGTCGCGGCCTTCCTCGATGTGCACGTCCTGCCCGGTGCGTTTGAAAACGATCACGCGCTTCACCGACGTGTCCTTCGCCTTGAGCGCGTCGTCCACGTTCTTCTTCAAAGCGACAACCGCTCCGCGACGATAGCCGCCGTCCGCAGTCACGATGATCGTCGCGCCGCTATCCAGCGCGCGATCCTTGATGCTCTCCGCGCTGAAGCCGCCGAAAATCACCGAGTGCATCGCGCCGATTCGCGCACAGGCGAGCATCGCCACCGCCGCCTCCGGCACCATCGGCATATAGATGATGACGCGCGTCCCTTTCTTCGCGCCGTTGCGTTTCAGCACGTTTGCAAAACGGCAGACTTCGCGATGGAGTTGTTGATAGGTGAGCACGCGTTTTTCACCCGGCTCACCCTCCCAGATGATCGCCGCCTTCGTTTTGCGCGGCCCGTCGAGATGGCGATCCAGACAGTTCTCCGACACGTTCAATTTCCCGCCGATAAACCATTTTGCGTAGGGGCATTTCCAATCGAGCACCTTCGTCCATTTCTTCTGCCAGCAAAGTTCCGCCGCCTCGCGCGCGAAAAATTTCTCCGGCTTTTCCACGCTCTCCTTCCACATTTTCTGATACTGCGCCATCGAGTTGATGCGGGCCTTTTTGGAAAACTCCTTGCTGGGTTTGAAGATGCGGTTTTCGACGAGGGTGGATACGATGTTCTTGCTCATGACGTTGGAAAAGGTGGCGTGTCTAGCTGCGGCGCGCCCGCACGACAAGCACTGCATGATAGTTCGCCTACACCGCCTTCGCCATGAAGTAGTCATCCATCACGAAACCGTGGCCGATGTCGGCGACGGCTTCGCTCGCGATGTGGAAGCCGACTTTCACATATGCGGCGATGGCGCGGGCGTTGCGTTTGTTGACTTGCAACCAGACTTCGCGTGCGCCGAGTGCGCGGGCTCGTTCGCAGACGTGGGCGAGGAGTGTGCGGCTGTGTCCGCGATGCTGGTGCTCGGGGAGGAGGTAGAGTTTGTTGAGTTTCACGCGGCTGTCGCCCTCCAATTTGTAGGAGAGAAAGCCGATGGGCTCACCGTTTTCCTCGACCAATTCCCACGGCACGCACGCGGTGAATTCGCTGGTGAGTTGTTCGGCGGAATACATCCAGCCGAGCATGAATTCGATTTGTTCGGCGCTGATGATGCCGGGGTAGCTCTCACGCCAGATGCGGTGCGCGAGGGTGCGAATCAGCGGGATGTCGGCAGCCGTGGCGGGGCGGAGATTCAAATTGGGAACTACGCTTGTTTGCGCCCGCCCATGAGCTTTTTGACCCAAATACCGATGGCGATGACGCCGATGATGACGAATTTTTTCCCAGCGATGAGAGCGGTTAGAAGCACTTTGAAAAATCCGCTCTTGAGCAGGACGCCGCCCGCGATGAGGCCGGCGATGCCGTATTCAGCGATTTTGTCGCCTTCTTTGTAGTCCGAGTAGCGGTTGCCCTCGGTGAAATCCACCATGCTGAGGATGCTTGGGGCTTTCTCTTTGATGTCGTTGAGTTGCGGCACTGCGGACATGACGCTGACTTCGAGGATTCCTTCGCGACCGAGAACGCGGATGTCGTAGTTGAGTTGCTGCACGGGGCCGTCCACATTGAACGCTTTTGCCCAATAGAGCTTGTGCGTTGCGCGGTCATAATGCGGCTGTTCGGCCCAGCCGGTGAGTTCCAATTTTCCGTAGCCGGCCTTCACCCGCTCATCGCTCCCGGCTTTGTGGGCCTGAATCAGTTCCTTGAGCATCTTGTCGAAATCAGTGGAGGCAAACTCCCCGTCTTTGACGTAGCCGTCGTCCTTCCATTGGAGGACTGCGACCCATGCGTTGCTGTCCAAAAAATTCACCCCTTTGGGCACTATCATCCCCATCGTGCTGCCGACATCAGGCGGATTGCTCCAAATATCCACAAGCACCTTGCGGGCGTTCGCCGGGTCGAGATAGCGGAAATCATCAGTGAGTTTGATTTTCGCCTTCCCACCGATGAGCGAAATCTCGCCCGCCGTGTATTCAATTTCACCGATTGTTTTAATCACACGCTGCATCTCGGCGATCTGTTTAGCGTCCGGCTGCGCGTCCTGTTTTTGTGCATGGAGCGTCGAGACGATGGCGAGGAGGGTGAGCAGCAGTTTTTTCATCAGTGGAAAATGAGTGAGCCGCACGCTATGCCGCCAAAGCCATGCGGGGGAAGCGCATTTTGCCTCAACTGTAATGCGCGTGGCCTTGGTAGAGGATGTTCACGAAAAACGTGAGAATCGGGTGAAATAATGAGCCGAATACGCGGAACGCGACCATCATGCCGATGAACTGAATCGCAGGTGTCCACATCATTTGCTGGTAGGCTTCGGCTTTGCTGCCACGGAGGAAGAACAACGGGATGCACGAGCCATCGAGCGGCGGCAGGGGCAGCAGGTTGAAACAAAAAAGTAGCATATTCAGCGAAAAGGTGACGCCAAGCAGCGTGGCGGCGAGTTCCAGCATTTTTTCGGGACGCGCAGGAGCGACGAAATCGGCGAATTGGAACGATGAGGAGGCGACAAACCAACCAGCGGCAATTCCCACACGGATGAAAACTGCGGCAAGCACCGCGATGATGAGATTCGCCGCCGGGCCAGCCATCGCCATCAAGCCTGCATGACGCGGATTGCGGGCCGCCCATTGTGGATCATATGGAGCGCTGGCCCAGCCGATCATCCATGTCGTCCCTTGGGCAGCGTAATAGAAAAAGCTGATGATGGGGGCGAGAATCATCCCTACAGGCTCGCGCTTCATATGCGGGATCGGGTCGAGGGAAACCTGCCCGCCTTCGTATGCAGTATCGTCCCCAAGCTTGTGCGCAGCCCACGCATGAGCCGCCTCATGGCAGACGGTCGAGTAGGTATAGACAAAATACCAAAGCAGCCCGAGGGCAAAATCAATTTGCGGCATGGCACAGGTGCTAGCGGCTTTCCACGCTTTGCACAATGGCGGTGGTCAACTTCTGCCACCCTTCCGTTTACCCACAGCCCGATGCCATGCCAATACGTCCGTATATTTTACAAATCCTAAACACAAAAATGCTATCTCCCCTGCCCCTCGCGTGTATTGTGCTTCAAATACACGAAATTCCTGCGAACTTTCACTTGCAAGCTCTCCAAACCCACATAAATCCAAAGATATGAAGATCAAAGCCCTCAGTTTATTCGCCCTAACAGCAACACTCGCGGCCTCCCTGACGGGGGTAGGCCAAGCACAGACAACCGCGACCACAACGCCTGTCGGCTATATCACCGTCACCATTCCTGCTGCTACGCCGCCGACAATCCCAGAGGTAAATGTCGCCTTCGCGGTGCAACTCTACAATTTATCAGATTTCCAAGGTGCCGTGGCGACTGTCACTGCTCCGAACCAATTTACGCTGACCGGTGCCAGTTTCACAGATGGTGCATTTGCAACTGCATCCGCACCACGCGGCGTCCGTATAATGACAGGCACACAGCAAGGATTGCTGCTCCTCGTTACAGCAAACACCACGAACCAACTGACCGTTGCTCTTCCAAGCGGAGTCACAGACATCAATACCCTTCTAGCAGTCGGAAACACAGTTCAGGTTCTTCCGGTCAACACATTTGGCAGCCTTTTTGGGACAACTACACCGCTATTGATGCCGGGCGAAACCACTGACGATGGCGATGTGGTGTTTCTTTTGTCAAAAGACGTTTCTGGCAACGATAAATGGCTCACCTTCTGGCACAACGGAACCAACTGGCGCCGCCTCGGAATAGGCGCGAATCAGAATAACACCATTCTATATCCCGACGAAGGAGTATTCATCGTGCACCGCGGTGCCAGCCCGGTGACTCTTACAATGATGGGAACTGTTCCCAGCACAAACGAACAGACTGATTTATTTGGTAATGGTTCGACTTTTTTGGCGAATCGTTTCCCTGTGGATATTCAATTCGTAAACTCTGGCATCGATACAACCGCAAATTGGGTTAAAAATGAAGACGTGAACTTAGCGGATAAAGTCTATCTCTGGAACACCACAACCCGAATTTGGCAAACCTATTGGCACAACGGAACAAATTGGCGTCGCACTGGCTCAGGGGCAAATAAGAACACCGACCTGATTAAAGCTGGAAGTGCGGTGGTTATTTCCCGCCAATCTCCTACGGGTGCGGTTCTGACACAGACCCTGCCATATACTCCCTAATTTTAGGCCTGAGAAAATGCGCGGGATGTTCCCAATAGAGGTTGCGCGAAAGCCGAACATCCGTATTAGTATATCGTTGGTATTTCCTGCCTCACACACGTCCTAAAGCGCTACATAATATAAATGAAAAAAACCGCCACTCAACGCAGTCGCAGAGCCATACGAATATGCGCTCTACCATTTGCTGTGTTGGTCGCGGTCAGTGTATCAGCCGCAGCAAACTCCTGGACTCAGGCTACCGATGAAGTTTGGAATACAGAAATCAATTACACGCCTTTACCATCCGCAGAGGAGGCAGCAGCCTACAGCGTGATTGCGTCAGCAAAACCGAATTCTAAAAGCGCCGAATTTACGGTCTCCTCACTGGAAATACCTGCACATTCAGGACTGATTACCATCAGCGGGATGAACTCCCTTACACTCAATGGCGCAGGGCTGAATCGTGGCTCTGAAACGCAGGATTTTGCAGTCAAAGCCGTTCTGGCTTGCAGTGAAAGCCAGAATAATCCAGCGACAGCCAGTCGCCCATTTAATGCGTTAGCAAGTAAAGTGAACCTCAACAGGATCGCGGCAAATAATTTACTCTCAAAAGTAGCCATCGTCGCTTTTGACAATGAAGCAAAAAAGCCCAGTGGAACCACACTTAGCGGACGACTCAGCGGTGCCACCAATAATGATCTGACTTTGGCTCCTATTTTGAGCGGGGGTATTCGCCCTTCGCGTGGCGGATGGCCTTCATTCGGAGGGGGGAGTTCAGTTGGTAGTCTTGCAAACCGCAGTGGATCGAACGCTGGCAATTCCTCACACAGGGCTGCACGCAGTTCGGATGCCGCATCCTTCCTCTCCGATAACGGAGAAAAATATACAGATAACAACCTCCCGCATTTAGTTCAAAATCATAGCGCTGAGGGTAGCTCAATCAGTCAGGAAGATAGTTATACCTCTCAGGTTTCTGACCCAAACAACCCGATTCCAAATAATATCTCCGAAGTCGAAGTAGTTAACGCAGGCAATTCAAGAGGAATCGCCTCACTAATAGCGAAAAACGACCTTTTTAAAGTCGCGCAAATCAAAGCTGGGATAAATTCAGAACTCACGAACCTCGGGCTTCCAAGGCAAAATAGCAGCAATAACAGTAGCCTAAGCACGCCAACGGGAAGCAGCCTCACCGCTTACAATCAGGAGTTTACACCAACCCAAATAACTCCAACTGCTTCAGTTAACTTATTTGCATCGACAACCATAGCCCAGACCTCGCCCAGCACAACACCATCCCTCAGCAGCATATCGACATTCGGTGACAAGTTCAGCAGTGCGACAAGCAGTAACGGCGAAACCGTAACGAGTATTACGATTTCGGCCAACGGGACAACCATTGAAACCAAGGTCAGTTCTGCACGAACGCTCGCAGCAAAGCGTGCCCCCTCCCTAGCAGCTGCGCCTCCTGTAGAAACAGATGTTTCTTTTGACAGCGGCAGCCTCTTTTTTTTAAGAGATAATTTGGGAGTTCCCCTCCCTGCGGGCGGTTCCGGAGATGGAGACGGTTATGCTGTCCAGTTGGGATATTATGACGGAGCCAGCGTCGCTAGTAATTTTGCCGGAAACTGGGTGGCTCTGACGGGGCAAAACTCTCTCAATACTGCTTTTGCAACATCTTCCATTGGCGATGGTGAAGGCTCGGACGGCCAGCTTTTCGCCCTCTATGGATTTAATAGCGCATTATCGAATACCTTCAACAATCTCCCTCCAAATGAAACCATTCCACTCTCCCTGCGCTTCTACAATGCGGTGCTGATTTCAAATGCCACACTTTTCAACGCCGTATCCAAGGACACATGGCTGTGGAAAACACCGGGGCCGACCTCTCCTTTTCCACCAACAGTGAATATGTCTCTTGCTGGCTCTGGGCATGAGTGGCAGGGAGGACCGTCGTCTGCCTTCAACACTACTTTAGCGGTTCCTGAGCCCGCGACTTCGGCATTACTGCTGCTTAGCGCAGCAAGCCTCCTTGCTTATCGCCGCCGTAGGGCATGAAAACCGCACTTGCATTACTGCGCATAAATTGCATTTTAAAAAAATAGACTCTTAAAAAACCATAAGGTAACAAACTCCAAATACCCCAACCCAATCCCCGAAAATATGACCTTTTTTA
>JBEIQV010000390.1:0-2483 GCA_040376335.1 Verrucomicrobiia bacterium
ACCCAGATGCAATGCTTTCCTCGCGGCGCTCGATCCTTCATTCATTATCCGCCATGCGCCTGCTCCGCATTTTCATGATCCTCGCCGTGCTCGTTTTGATCCCGTTTGCGATTTGGGGCGACAAACTCATGGCGCTGTTCGACGGCGAGTCCGCACGCAAATGGGTGCAGGAGTGCGGCGCGTGGGGCTGGCTCGCGGTGATTGGTATTCTCATCTGCGATCTTTTTCTACCCATTCCGGCGACGGGCGTCATGTCGGCAGCGGGCTATGTATATGGGCCGTGGTGGGGCGGCGCGATCTCCTCGCTGGGTTCCTTTTTATCCGGCCTGCTCGCATACGGTCTGTGCCGTGGCCTCGGTCGCGGAATGGCCGTGCGTCTCGCTGGCGAGGAAGGGCTGGCGCAAAATGAAACACTCTTCCGCCGCAGCGGCCCGTGGCTCGTAATCCTCTCAAGATGGCTGCCCGTCCTGCCCGAAGTCATCGCCTGCCTCGCCGGTCTCGCGCGGATGCCCGTCCGTATTTTCGCCGTCGCGATGCTGTGCGGCTCGCTGCCGATGGGATTCACCTACGCGGCAGTCGGATCGCTTTTTCAAAAAGAACCCGGCTGGGCCTTCGCTCTCAGCATCACGCTGCCAGTGCTCTTGTGGCTGGCGTTTCGCCCATTGCTGAGTGCTCGACACAACGGCGCGGGCGCGGATAGCTGAGTCACAATGGAACTCGTCAAACTCGTCCTGCTCACCCTTGCATTCATCGCTGGCTACGGAGCCGTGCTGGGCGAAGCATCCGCACTGCTGTGCCCCGAGGCCTTTGCTGAAGACGGCGCATCCTCCGCACTACTCGTCGGCCCTTTGAAAATGATGATCGAATTCCTCACACCCGGCGTCGTCATCGGACTGGCCATCGCCTTCGCCGCAAACATGGGCCACCGCCCCGCGTTGAATGCTTTCTTTTTCGTGCGTCCGCTCATCGGCTTCACAGTATTCAATATCTGCATTGGCACCGCCGGAGCCGTCATCGGCTACTTCGCCACAAGGAATGGCGCTTACGAAGTCGTCGGCTCCATCGCCAATTCCATGCCGCCGGAACGGCACCCGGTCCTCGGCGCATCATGGTGGGCGCTGCTCGCCAGCTACGCTGCCATTTTCATGGGCGGCATCGCTGTGGCATCGTGGACGTGGCAAAAGCGCGCATACTTTGAAAAAATGCTCAGCGTGAAGTAGTGCGAAAACACACTTGCCAAGCGGAGGCACCCCGCGCACTTTCCGCGCCCGCTGGAATCGGGCCGTAGTTCAGCTTGGTAGAACGCTTGAATGGGGTTCAAGAGGTCGTGGGTTCAAATCCCGCCGGCCCGACCAGCTTTTCAAAATGAGTGATTGCGGGCACATTGCCCCTATGCTTCCGGCGGAAAGACTGCGGAAATGGGCGGCGATGTGGAAACGGTCTCGCCCTTGAGCTTTGCACCGAGCATTTCGCCGAAGTTGCTCATTTGCTGGACGACATCGGGGGTGCGCTGGAGGACGGCTTTGGCGAGTTTTTCGAGATGGGCGGGATTGCGCTGGCCCAGTTCGCTCAGAGCCATGATGACGGCGAACGTGTTGTTTATGCTGTGTTTGATTTCACGGAACTTGGCGTGCAGTTCCTGCAATTCAGCGCGGGTGAGGATTTGCTCGGTCGGATCCATGTAGATGGCTCAAACAGTGCAGGAAGAATGCCATATTGCATCCGGTATTTTTAAAGAAACTTTCCGGGAGGGCGCTTCGACGCTACTTGCGCTGGGCCTTTAGGATTTCGTCGAAGATTTTGTGAAACTGTCCTCTTGCCTGCTGCTCTTCGGCGAGCTGGCGCTGAAAGAAGTCGTAGCGGAGGCGTTGCTTGGCTTGCTCGATGTCGCTCTGGCAGGCGCTGCGCATGGCGGCCATGAGGTCTTGGGCGGCGCGGGCGCGGTCGTTGGCGCTGATGGCGCTGCGGCTGACGGTTTCCTCGAATTTTTCGAGGGGGACTTTGATGGCGGGGTTGGTGTGGCGTGCGGCTTTGATGCGGTTGCTGCGGGCCATGTCGGTGAGCAGGGCGGCGAGGTCCTGGGTGCGGGCTTGGATTTTGGCGATGGTGGCAAATTCGACGTTGTATGCGGGCCATGCGACGGGCTGCCATTGCTTGATGCTGTCGAGCCGGTAGCCGAAGCGGCGGAGTTGCGGGGCGCGGCGTCCGGTGAGGGAGTCCATTTCGCGGACGATGACGTAGGTGGCGATACCGATGACTTTGCCGCTTTTCAAATGGAGGATGGGGCTGCCGCTGTTGCCGGGGACGAATTCGGCGCTGACTTCGACGAGGTTCGGGCCAATGCCGACGAGTTTTCCGGCGAGGGGTTTGATGACGCGGGCTCCCTCGGGGTTTCCGAGCACGACGATGTCGTCGCCGATGGCGGCGTTTTTTTCGACATCGAGCATGATGTCCATGGCCTTGGCGTCGGGCTGTGTGGCGAA
>JBEIQV010000360.1:0-2917 GCA_040376335.1 Verrucomicrobiia bacterium
ATCACGCTCGGGCCACACGAAGCGCCGGAGCTGCATGAGCGAGCGCTTTAATCCGTGGAGCTGCGTGACGGTGTTTTTGCCGGGCTTTTCCAGAACGTCTTCTTCGATGTCTTCGAGCGCCTCGCCGACTTTTTCCAATACGGGAAAACAATGATCTACGATGGAGTCGAGCAGCGCGTAGGCGAGGTAGTCCGCGCCGAGTTTACGAATGTAGCCGCCTCCGCCGCGGATGCGCTCGCGGACTGGTGTGAAGACATCCTCACTGTCGTCCTCCTGGATGCTGATGAGGAGATTATGGCCGATGAAAATGCTGACCTGTTCTCCGCAGAGGCAGCTTTCCTTGTCGTGGTAGATCATCTGCGCGATGACGAAAAGATGAGCGCCGAAGGATTCGAGTTTCGGGCGCTGGCCGAGATTGAGCACGTCCTCAAGTGCGAGCGGGTGAAGTCCGTATTTTTCTCCGAGGACTTTGAGAGCATTAACGTCGGCAAGACCGTTCATTTCGATCCAGAGGATTTTTCCGTCGTCCGCTGGAAGCGGGAGATCAGCGACGCCGGATGCTTTGCGCTCGGTTACGCCTGCCTCGCTGTATTCGGTGACGTGAAAAACTGGTTGTTGCGCCTCGGGTGGAGGCGTGTTCAGCGTCGCGGGAGCGCTGCCGGGACGGGAGTATCTTCGTTTGAACATTGGCGTGCTTTAGCGTCCGGACGCGTGATGTGCGAGCGCACAGTTATGAAAGATTCCACAAAAAGCAGGCCGGGCTTCCCGTCCGCGCAGTGCTGTGAGTAAGTTCAAACCATGAGCGAAGAGAACCAAACACCGCAGGGACTGGAAGTGCGCACGTATTTTGTCCGCGAACGCAATGCGCTCGTGGCGCGGGCGGATTTCGGCGAGATGTATGTGGATTACTATCTCCACCAAAGCACTCTCGGGCACCGTCCTGCGCCGGGGCCGGATGCGATGCTGAAGGATGCGCTTGCCGCGCTCACGCTGCACTGCGCATCACGTCCGTGGAATGAGACGACGGCATGGACGATCCATTTTGCCGACCCGCTCGTAAATTTATTCGTCACCGGCGACAACAATCGCGGTGCGGTCGTCGGCCAGCTTTTCACGGACAATGTGAAGCGCGACGGGCGCAGTGTTTTCATCAGCGATGTGCTGCGCGGCACGGGGCAGCCACGGCGGAGCATCGTGGAATTGCAGGACGCGGATGTTTTTCACGCCGTCGAGCGATACTACGAGCAGAGCGAACAGTCGCCTGCGCGGCTCTTCCGGCATGGCGATGAGGATTTCGTGATGGTGAGCGCGCACCCGGATTGCGACCTCGCGTGGTTCGAGGCGCTGGACGAGGAGGTGATTCGCACGATCGATCAAAAGGAACAGCTCAGCCTGCTGGAGAAGCGTTTTTACCGATGGGACTGCGGCTGCAACGAACAGCGCATGATGCAGGTGCTCGCTCCCACTTTCCGACAGGAACCTGCGGATTTGTTTGGCCCCGATGAAGTCCTGCGCATGAGCTGCCCGCGCTGCGGTGCGTGGTATGCGATCACGCGCGAGGCGATGGAAGCTTACGTGAAATGACGATGGAATCTGACTACGAGGCGCGCTTTGGTGGTGTCGGGCGTCTTTTTGGAAAGAAGGGACTGGAGCGACTGCGCGCAGCGCATGTGTGCGTCATCGGAGTCGGCGGTGTCGGCGCGTGGACGGTCGAGGCGCTTGCTCGCTCAGGCATCGGCGCGCTTACGCTCGTGGATGCAGACGACGTGTGCGTGACGAACACCAACCGTCAACTCCCCGCGCTCGATGGAAATGTCGGGCGCCCCAAAGTCGCCGTTCTCGCCGAACGCGTGCGCCTCATCGCACCGGAATGTCGTGTCGTGGAAGTGATGGAGTTTTACACCCGCACCAACGCCGCCGAACTGCTCGCCCCCGCGTTCGACTTTGTCGTGGATGCGGTGGATCGCATGAGCACCAAAGCGCACCTCATCCACACCTGCCGCACTCTTGGTCGCAACGTGATCACGTGCGGCGCGGCGGGCGGCAAGCGCGATGCGACCATGGTGCGCGCATCGGACCTCGGCCTCGCGGGAAAAGACGAACTCCTCCGCCAGGTCCGCCGCGAACTCCGCCGCGAGCACGGCTGGCCGCAGGGCACCTCGAAGATCCCCTCGCCGATGGACGTCCCGTGCGTCTTTTCGCCCGAAGCCCCCGTCTTTCCCCAGCCCGACGGCACATGCAGCCCCGAACCCGCGCCCGGCGAAAGTCTGCGAATGGACTGCGCCAGCGGCTACGGCGCCGCCACCTTCGTCACCGGCGTCTTCGGCTTCATCGCAGCGGGGGAAGTGGTGCGGCGGCTGGCTGGGATGGCAGATTAGACAGCCATCCGTCTTCCTGCTTCAAACCAGCCCACTTTGAAGTATTCACCGGGCCAATCCGCAATCCGAAATAGCGTTGCCCTCCCCGCGCTTTCGTGGTTTCTCGCTCGCGTTCAACGTCCGCTCTGCACGTTCCTGCTCGCTCGATGAAACTTTCCTGCCAATCCATTTCGGCATTACCAGACCCGCCTACATTTGCGTTAATAGGCATCGAGACCGACTTCGGCCAAGAGCACGTCGACACTGCTTTGCGATCCAGCGCATTCCTACAAACCGGAGGTAAACTGCAGGTCATGGCCGAAAGGCGTGACAATTATCGCAAGGATGACGACGTGCGCTGGCAGAAGTCTGAAAAACACATTTGAAATTTATGAGCTTCACCTGGATTCCCATCTATTCCGAAATTGCCCAAAAAGTGTTGGAGTTTGAAAACCGGCAAGGAGAACTGCTTAGGCTGCTCGAGGAGATGAGGTCAGAAGGCATGAAGGTCATCCTACTAAACGACCGGGACGCTGGCGGAAAAGTTGTTCCACTGGCAC
>JBEIQV010000395.1:0-2378 GCA_040376335.1 Verrucomicrobiia bacterium
ATATCTATTTTTGGAAAAGGGCGCGGACGCTGCCATAGTGCAGCGTAACTGACAAGGGATTTCTCTCTCAGGCAGTAATCTTTTCTCCTACCTCAGCGTTGCTGGGCCAGTTGGATGGATGTTTCGCCGCTCTTTACGCTCTTTTTCACCTTCTCCACTGGGATCTCTGTGCGCGGAGCCATTGTCACACCTTGCATATTGCGGCTACTAACATTGGCATAGCTGCGAGCCGATGCGCCATTAGCTGAGGGTTCATTCTGCGGAAGAAAAACAGCAGAACGAGGCCCCATATATCCTCCATAAAGGTTCTCTGAACTTTCAGCACTCTGTATGTAGCGATACGAGATAATCCCATTCTTAGTGTAGTAATGCTGCGTTGGCTTCATCACAGCAATCCGCCAGCGAGTAGCACCATTTGGATCCGCCTCTTTGCGTGGAATTGGCTGATAGAGATTTGCAGCGGGCGCACGTTCTTCCACAGCTTTTTTTTCCTTAGCTTGAGCAAGCGATACGGCGAGTGTGATTAGGACAGTAGTAAGTATGAGTTTATTCATGGCGTGCACAGGTTCAGGTTAGAGGTTACGGCCAGACATAAGTGGGTTTTCACCCTGCGTCCACTCAGAAAATCACCCACCCAGATACGCCTCACGCACCTTGGGATTCTCCCTCAGTGCCGCTGCGGTGTCCTGCAGAAGAATGCGCCCTGTCTCCAGCACGTAGCCGTAATTACTCACTTCCAGCGCGAGATTGGCGTTTTGCTCTACCAGCAGGATAGTCAGCTTCAGTTCACGATTAATCGCCACGATTTGCTCGAATATGGTCTTGGTGAGCAAGGGCGCAATGCCGAGCGACGGCTCATCAAGTAATAGCAACTTTGGTTTACTCATCAGCGCGCGCCCGATGGCGAGCATTTGCTGTTCGCCGCCGCTGAGAGTGCCGGCTGTCTGCTTCACCCGTTCTTTGAGGCGTGGGAATACGCTAAATACGTAATCGAGATCTTTCGCGATGCCGACCTTGTCATTTCGCAAATAGGCACCCATGCGCAGATTTTCTAGCACGCTGAGATTGGCGAAAACCATCCGCCCTTCTGGAGATTGCGCGATGCCTCGCGCGACAATCTGATGCGCAGGCAGTCCCGAGATATCCGCTCCCTCGTAGGAAATGCGCCCGCCCTTCGGCTTCACCAGACCGCTGATGGTGCGCAGCGTCGTTGTCTTTCCAGCGCCGTTCCCACCTACGAGTGTGACGATGGTCCCCTGCTCCACACGCAATGAAATGCCATGTAGCGCAGTGATGCCACCGTATGCGACCGTCAGATCATGCAACTCAAGCATCGTCAGCCTCCTTGCCTAAATATGCGGCAATCACCTTGGGATTCGCGCGGATTTCCGCTGGTGTGCCTTCAGCGATCTTGATGCCGTAATCAAGCACCACGATGCGCTCGCAGATACCCATGACAACTTTCATGTCGTGCTCCACCAGCAACACCGCGAGCGCAAATTTCTCCTGCACAAAACGAATCAACTTCATAAGCTCGACCTTCTCCGTCGGGTTCATACCGGCGGCTGGTTCGTCGAGCAGTAGCAGCTTTGGTTTCGTCGCCAGCGCCCGGACGATCTCAAGCCTGCGCTGGTCCCCGTATGGGAGCGACTTGGCGTTTTCATCGCGCTGCTCGTGCAGACTGAATATTTCGAGAAGCTCCATCACCTGCCGCTCCACTTCGGTCTCGCCGTGCCGGAAGCCGCGCATCCGCACGAGCGCGTCACGTATGCCGTGCGGACGGTGCACCTGCACAGCGGTGCGCACATTGTCGAAAACGCTCATCGAACCAAAGAGTCGGATGTTTTGAAAAGTGCGCGCGATGCCGCGCTTAGCGAGTTGGTGCGGACGCAGGTTTCGCGTCGGACCTCCAAGAAAAGTGATGTCGCCTTCGGTGGGTTGATAGACGCAGGTGATTAGGTTGAAAGCCGTAGTTTTCCCTGCGCCGTTAGGACCGATAAGACCGATAAGCTCGCGGTCATCTATATGAAGATCGAGATCGCTTACAGCGGTAAGGCCACCGAAACGGATCGTCACCTTCTTCATCTCAAGCAAAGACGCGCTCACACTTTGGCCCCTTTCTTTTTCGAGAAACTGAAAAGCCCCTGAGGACGAAGCATCATCAGGGCGATAATGATGAGTGCGAAGACGACCATGCGCAGTGGACCAAGCGCACGCAGCGGCTCCTGCACGGCTGTGAGGAGAACTGCTGCAACGATGACCCCGGCAGTGTTACCCATGCCGCCGAGAATGACCATGACGACGATGTCTATGGACTTCATAAAATCGAAACCGGTCGGCGAGAGTGTGGTCTTATGATGAGCGTAAAGGCCACCCGC
>JBEIQV010000096.1:0-10869 GCA_040376335.1 Verrucomicrobiia bacterium
AGTGGCGTTCGAGCTGTGCGGCATTGTAGTCGCGAGCGAGATCCAACTTCTTTAGCGACGGGATCACCGTGCTGTTCACAATTTGCACGATGTCCGCGATCTTGCGGTCTTCGAGCATATCGTTGTTCGTCGTGCGGAAAATGGAGACGGGCACTTTACCGGCATTCATTTCGCGGTAGCCGCGCTCCATCTGTGGAAGGTAAAAATCCACACCGTAGCTGCGCCGATTGGCAACGAGCGTGATACCGTTGCGGTCGCGAATTTCGCCGCGCACGCTGGGAATCCGCACAGTCACGAAGGAGCCTTTTTTTAAACGCTCGCTCCATTTTTTTTGCCGCGTGACCTGCTCATACCACAGCTTCGCGCTAAGCACGCCCAGTCCGCCCACCATAAAAAGGCCGAGTGCAAGCACGCGCCACGACAAGCCCGAGAGCAGTCTGAAATTACGGAGCTGGCGAAATGGTTTATCCATCATTCGCTTTGCGCCACACGGGCGCGCTCGAAGTGGCCGAGGCGACGGCCAATCCAGTTTAAACCAAAAAATACCAGCGGCGCGATCAGCGCGGCGGCCAGACCACTACCTGCGATACGGCTCCAAACATCGCGCGGCCACACGAGCGCGAACGGTTCGCGGCGAAATGTGATGACGACAAATTCAATCAGCACCATCAGCGAAGTGAGCACGCCAGTGAGCAGACAATGAATCTGCCAGCGCCCGCGAATAAAGAGCGGATGCAGTCCGTTCATCACCGCGCCGAGCCCGCCGTAGAGCAGGATGTGCCATCCAAAAAAGACATCCACCCGCCCATCTACGGGAACGATGGTGAGACAGTCCCACATCAGCCCCGCGCAAAACGCCATCGCGAGCATCCCCCACAAAGGGAGAGCGGCGGCGGCATAAAAAAACACCACGCTCAGCAAAAGCACATGCCCGCCGAGACCCAGAAACGAGCCGAGGAAATGCTGGGCGACCAGCGCGAAAAACATGAGCACAACTAGGAGAGCGGTGAACATGGCTACCGATTTACGTTCGCTTTCATGCCCGTCTTGATGAACACATCCGTGAGCGCCACGAGATCCACAGCGGGTTCGATCACTGCCTGTCCATCGAGTTCGCGCGATTTGAATTCGAGAACATGGCCGATGAGCACTCCAGCGGGATAGACGTTCCCCGCGCCGCTGGTGAAAACTTTCTGCCCCGGCTGGAGCGATGCGTATTTGGAAACAAAATTCAGCGTCATGCGCGGCTGGAGATTGGTAGCCGTGCGCTCGCCACGAACTTCGACGCGAACAATCCCCTGCTCTTTCGTGCCTTCGATGGTTGCTGCAACTTTGCAATTTTCATCCGTGATGAGCAGAACCGTCGCGGCGTGCTCGGCGGCCTGAATAACCTTTCCGACGAGGCCGTCCGCCGTGAGCACCGGCATATCAACCCCCAATCCATCCGCCGTGCCCTTGTCCACTTCGATGGTGTTCCACCAATTTGTGATCGGTCGTCCGATGACTCGCGCGGGGATGAGTGTGAAGGCTGACTGCGCCTGATAGCCGAGTGATTTTTTGAGCTGGTGATTTTCCGACTCCACTCCGCGTAATGCCTGGTTCTCCGCGCGGAGTTGCGCGAGTTCGGTTTTATACTTCGTATTTTCCGACTCCAAATCGCTGATTTTGCGCGTGCCGTTATTGTAAGTTTTTATACCGGAATCGAGCTCAGCTCCTTTGCGCAAAAATGGTGAGATGAGACTGAGAAATCCCGATTGCAGGCGCATTCGGCTGCGCGGATTGATCAGGACGATGAGCAACACCGCTGCGAGAAAACACGACACGGCGATAATGTTTGCGCGACGTTTCATGGCTGCAATAGCGGCGACTCCGCCAACGCTGTTCTCTGCGCGGCTTCCTGTCGGCTGGTGTTCATCGGCTTGGCCGTTTAGCTATTCCGCCACTGGCGGTCAGTGGCTGTGACCTGCCGGAGGAATTTCATTTCGCTGAGCGCGCGGCCTGTTCCTTCGGCTACGGCACTCAGCGGATCCTCGGCAATATGCACCGGCAGACCCGTCTCCTCGCTGAGAAGACGATCCAACCCGCGCAGTAGCGCACCACCACCGGCGAGCACGAGTCCACGATCCACAAGATCGGCGCTCAGTTCGGGCGGGCAGCGCTCCAGAGTCACGCGCACGTTGTCCACGATGGTGGAAATCGGCTCCAGCAGTGCTTCGCGCACTTCCTGCGAAGTAATGCTCAGCGTTTTCGGCAGTCCCGCTACGAGGTCGCGTCCCTTGACCTCCATCGTCGTCTCTTTTTCGCTCGGGTATGCGCTGCCGATTTTAATTTTAATGTCCTCCGCCGTGCGCTCGCCAATCATCAGATTATACGCGCGCTTCATGTATTGGATGATCGCTTCGTCCAACTCATCGCCTGCAACGCGAACGCTGCGGCTGAACACGATCCCCGATAGCGAAATCAGCGCCACCTCCGTGGTGCCTCCGCCGATATCAATGATCATATTCCCCGCTGCGTCCTGCACCGGCAGGCCGCAACCAATGGCCGCAGCCATCGGCTCCTCGATGAGATAGACCTCGCGCGCACCCGCGTGCAGGGCCGATTCTTTCACCGCGCGTTTTTCGACCTCCGTGATGCCCGAGGGCACCGCGATAACAACGCGTGGTCGTGGTTTGAAAAGTGTCCGTTTCCCGTGAACTTTCTGGATGAAATGCCGGAGCATCGCCTCCGTGATCTCGAAGTCCGCGATCACACCGTCCTTCAACGGACGTATCGCCGTGATGCTGCCGGGTGTGCGTCCAAGCATCCGTTTCGCCTCGTCGCCAACTGCGAGCACCTTGCTAGTGCCGGCCACGACGGCCACGACAGACGGCTCGCGGAGCACGATGCCGTGATCCTTTACATAGACGAGCGTGTTCGCCGTGCCGAGGTCTATACCGATGTCATTCGAGAAAAAGCCGAGAAGTCCGTTGAGCATTGAACTGCTAAGAATTGCGAAGGGGCTGGGAAGCTTGCCTTACAGGTGGTGACGACCGCACGCAGAAGCCCGCAGGCTGGCTGTGATAGTAGAGCGGTCAGGTTCATGTTTAGTGAAAGAGTGCGGCGTTGTAGGTTTCGCGGGCGGGTGCGTCAAAGAAATTTCCCGAAATGTAACGGGAAAAATCGCCACATAGAGAATCTGCATGGGGTAAAAACATTTGAAGCTGGTTTGATTCATCTCCAAAAATACGTTCTTTCGCTCACAATCTTTCATTTTTCGCATGAAAAACCGAAACTACCTCATCCGCATCGTCCCGATCCTCATCGCAGTGGTCGTGGTCCTCTTTCAGCGCTGCTCGGCGGAAAAAATCACAAACCAAGCAGGCCGCACCGCGCGCCTTGCCCTCAGCACTGAACAAGAAACCCAACTCGGCCTCCAAGCCTACCGAGAAATCCTCGGCCAGAGCGACACCATCAAAAGCGGCAGCGAACACGAAACCGTCCGTCGCTGCGCCGAACGCCTTTCCGCCGCCACCGGCGAATGGGGAAAAGACTTCCGCTGGGAAGTCTCCCTCGTTCGCAGCCCCCAAGTGAACGCCTTCTGCCTCCCCGGCGGGAAAATCTGTGTTTACACCGGAATCCTACCTATTGCCCAAAGCGAAACCGGCCTCGCCGTCGTAATGGGGCACGAAATGGCCCACGCCACCCTCCGCCACGGCAGCGAGCGCATCCTCCAGCAGCAGACCACCAACACCCTCCTCACCGGAGTCAGTTGGTCACTAGGCGACATGGACTACAACCAGCGCCGCGCCATCATGGGAGCCATCGGCGCCGGGGCGCAATACGGCGTCCTCAATGCCTTTGGCCGCGAACACGAAAGCGAAGCCGACAGCGTCGGCCTATTCACAATGGCCCGGGCAGGCTACGACCCACGTGAATCTATTAAATTCTGGGAGCGCATGAGCCGTGCCACCAACGGAAAAGCCCCGCCGGAATTCCTCAGCACGCACCCATCGCACGAAACACGCATCGAGCGCCTGAAAAAAGACCTCCCAAAAGCCATAGAAATCTTCGAGTCGCACAAACGCAGGTAAACACTCATTAAATTTCCGCTGGCAAGCACGGGAATTGCATACCTCCCGCGCGCAATGGAACTGAGACTGATAAAGGAGAAACCCATAGAGGTGCCGAAGATTAACATATCAGCGGAAACGCCTGCTGTTGCTCCTGCCATAGTGGCAGCACCTATGAAAGTTGATAAACCTGTCAAAGCACCAGAGCCCGCACTGGTGCCTGCAATAGCAGCAGCTCCTGTGATGAACGCAGCACCTGTATCATCATCATCGCCCTCACAAGCCCCTTCAGAAGCATCTTCTGATTCAAAAAACGAGGAAAAGCCGAATCAGGCAACATCCACAAACGAAATCCCAAAGGAAAAATCTCAACAAGCTCCCAAGGCACCGCCGAAACTGAATGACCGCCAATCCCACATCCTCCTCTACCCATGCCAAAAATGCGGCGAACCCACGGCCTTTTGCTACCTGCGCACCGTCGAGTTCGAGAAAAAAGAAACCCAGCGTTACTGTCTGGTCTGCTTCGAAAGACATGAAAGAGCCAAAAGAGAACCCAACGATGTAAGGTCGGCACTCACCTCCGGTTCCACTTTCAAAAAGCGTGTCACATGGGAAGCGTGGAAACTCATCGGCATACTCGCCGCCTGCATCATCACCATATGTGTAGGCTTATTCTTCGCCATTCGAAACAACAGTAAGGGCAAGCAGTCACCATCAGGAGCAACCATCGCCGGTGCGACCGATGCGAACGGACAGCCTGCAAAACCCGGCGATAAACCCCTAGCCGCCGCAAACGGCCAGCCAGTGAACTCCACAATACATCCGGGAAGCAAAAAAACCGGTGACCCCAACGCAGCCGCAAAGCCCGGAACCGTCGCCACGAACAGCAGCATCTCGGACGCACAAGCCAAAACCGCCGCCACCCCCGGAACAGCCGCCAGTAAATCCGCCACAACCACAGAAACCAAAGCCGCCGCTGAAGCTGACGCGAAGAAGGCAGCAGAGCGCATCGAAAAAGTGGCCTCACTCGCCGAAAAAGAACACGGCGCAAAGATCGCAAAAGCCAAAGGCGCTGCCGACACCGCCAAAGACCCCAACGCCAATGATGCCACCAGAGCAGCGGCCAAAGCCGGCGACCCAAAAAAGCCCGGCGAAAATGGAACCGCCAAAGACACCGGAAAAGGCGGCGAAAAAGACCCCTCAAAACCCGGCGATCCGAGCGCAGAACCCCAAAAGACCGCCTCCGCGACCGACACGATCAAGGAAATCGGAAAACTCCTGCCGACCGACGAGAAAAAAGCCGCGCCAAAAACCGAAATCAGCGATAGCGAAAAGAATTCCTCCACTGCTACGCAAGACGACAAAGCTAAAGACCCCGCAGCCACATCGGCCAAAACAGCGAACAAAGGAGGCGACGCGAAGCCTAGCAATGCAAAACCCACAATCTCGCAAGAAAAAGCTGTCGAACTAAACGACAAACTCTCCAAGGTAGCCGCCAAAGTCGCCCCGAAACTCAAAAGCGCCTCCACCATCGCCTCCAGAATCACCGACGTCGCCACCCGTTTTGCCCCAAAAAATGCCCTCACCAGCGGCCCCCTCGAACGCACCGCCGCACGCCAGAACGACACCTCCGAACAGGGCGACATCAACCTCGACGGCGGCACCGGTGAGGACGCATGGGACGCCCTCCAGCGTGAAATCGCAGAATCAGACCCCAGCGTAAAACTCACCAACAGCACCACCGCCGCCGACGCATCCGGCGCCAACGCCCCCAAGAGCCCTTTCACAATCCCCGGCCTCCAGCCAAAAATCCCCGGAAAAATATCTGGCACCGCCTACCTGTCGAATGCCCGCAGCATCAAATCAAATACCCCAGCCGCCACTCCCCCTTCCAAAAAAATCACCCAGCTAAAATCCACTGACATCGTCCTCAACGATCTCTCAGGAAAACCACGCAAAACCGCCACCCTCAACAACACCGACATCCTGCTCAACTCCCTGACTGAAAGTGCCGCCAAAAAACAAACCCAACTAAACAGCACGGAAATTGTCCTCAACTCTCAAATAAGCATCTCTTCGGATCAAAAAAGCAAACTCACTGCACAAAAACGCCTCAACAGCACCGAAATCAAACTCAACGCCACTGAAATCATGTTGAGCCCCTTCACCGAAGTCCCCGCTAGGAAAGCCCAACTCAACAATACCGAAATCGTCCTCAACTCCCTCACCGGTGTCGCCTCCGAGCAGGCCAAACTCAACAGCACCACCACCCTCCTCCGTCCCCTCGTAGTTCCCAATGGCACCGCCAGCGCCATAGCACTCCACCCCACGCAAAAGCCCGCCCTATCCGGCACCACCACCGCTCCCCCATCCCCTAAAGTCATCGTCAACAGCTACGTTGCATTACCCGACGCATTCAAAGGCGAGGTCGTTATCCACACCCTCAGTGCCGACACCCTCTTCGACACATCCCCCTCATCTCTCTGTAATATCGGCGAAGATCACCTCACTCCCTTCGCAGACGGCATCAAAAGACACCCCGAAATACCCGTTCTCATCCGCTGCTACACAGACAACATCGGCACAAACAAAGAAAGTCTGGCTCTTAGCCAAAAACGCGCGGAAGCAGTGCGTATCTGGTTAATCAAAAAGACCGGTATTCCCGCAAAAAACATCACCAGCATCGGCATGGGCACCGGCGAACCCATCGCCTCCAACACCTACTCCGACGGCACCGACAACTTTCAGGGCCGCGCCCGCAACCGCCGCATCACCATCACCACCCCCACCCTCATGCCCAGCAAAACGCCCGAGCCACCCGTCGCTGTGCCCGTCACCGCAACGACACCTGCGCCAATTGCAGCAACCACTTCGCCCGTCGCGCCAGCACCCGCTTCAATTCCAAATGCCACGCAAGTTACCGAAGCAACACCCGCCCCGGTTCCCGCAAACACGCCGCCCGCAGCAACAGCAGCAGTTCCCCCCTTGGTAAACACGCCAGACATCGCGCCGGCACCCATCCCGGCTCAGGCGGACACTCCGGCGGCCAATAAAACCGCCACCCCGTCGGAAGCACCTCTCCATGCTGCGTCCGTCGTCGCGGCTCCGGCTGAAAAACAACCCGCTAAATAGCTGGCGAACGATTCAGCGACACGAGCTGGTTGTTATGCCCCACACAATGTGCTTTACCTCCGCGCCAGATAAAACACACCCATGAAATAAACAAAAACCTGACTGAATTTTTCGGCACCTTCGTCCTCTCCATCGGCTGCAACTTTCTAAGCGCAAATATGCTCGCGCGTATCGTCATAGTCGTCGTTTTGCTGGTGGTGATTTTTGCTAACTGCCCAAACAAACCTGGGAGGCGGTGCTTTTACAGACAAACCGAGCGCGACGAGACAGCCGACCTATTTTTACCTCCGAATCATTGATTGCTAGAATGCAGTCAGCTATTGACCAGCAGCTCCGTCGTGCCGAACACTTTTCACTCGTCCACGGAATTCAATTCAATTAATCCAAACATTTAGAAATATATGTCCATAGAAGCCAAATGCCCTTTCAACCACGCCGCTGGAGGCGGAACCTCAAACCGCGACTGGTGGCCGAACCAACTCAAGGTCGAACTGCTCAATCAGCACTCATCCAAGTCCGACCCGATGGGCGCGGACTTCGACTACGCGAAGGAGTTTGCGAGCCTCGACTACGCGGCGCTGAAGAAAGACCTCGCGGCGCTGATGACCGACTCGCAGGACTGGTGGCCGGCGGACTTCGGCCACTACGGCCCGCTTTTCATCCGCATGGCGTGGCACAGCGCGGGCACCTATCGCACGGGCGATGGCCGCGGCGGCGGCGGCAGAGGGCAGCAGCGCTTCGCACCGCTCAATAGCTGGCCGGATAACGTGAGCCTCGACAAAGCGCGTCGCCTTCTCTGGCCGATCAAGCAGAAGTATGGCCGAAAGATTTCTTGGGCCGATCTGATGATTCTCACTGGCAACGTTGCGCTGGAGACGATGGGCTTCAAGACGTTCGGTTTCGGCGGTGGACGCGCCGATACGTGGGAGCCGGACCACGACGTCTATTGGGGCAACGAGAAGACCTGGCTGGGCGGCGACATCCGCTATGCAAAAGGCTCGCCCGGCACCGAGAAGGAACACAATGCACTCGTCACGGACGATACCAGCAAAGTGCAGCACTCGCGCGATCTCGAAAACCCACTCGCCGCCGTGCAGATGGGCCTCATCTACGTGAACCCCGAAGGACCGGACGGCAAACCCGACCCGATCGCCTCGGCGAAAGACATCCGCGACACCTTTGCCCGCATGGCCATGAACGACGAGGAGACCGTCGCACTGATCGCCGGCGGCCACACCTTTGGCAAAACGCATGGCGCCGGCCCTGCGTCCAATGTGGGACCTGATCCCGAAGCCGCGCCTCTCGAAGGACAAGGCCTCGGATGGACGAACAGCTTCGGCACCGGCAAGGGCGGTGACACGATCACGAGCGG
Source organism: Verrucomicrobiia bacterium (assembly GCA_040376335.1). Lineage (GTDB taxonomy): Bacteria > Verrucomicrobiota > Verrucomicrobiia > Chthoniobacterales > Chthoniobacteraceae > SXWH01. Next base: position 8,557 of record JBEIQV010000096.1, read on the forward strand.
ACTGGAAGTGACGTGGAGCACCACGCCGACGAAGTGGAGCAACAACTTTTTTGAGAACCTCTTCGGCTACGAATGGGAACTCACGAAGAGCCCCGCCGGTGCGCAGCAGTGGACGCCGAAAAATGGCGCAGGCGCGGGCACCGTTCCCCATGCACACGATGCTTCAAAGAAGATCGCGCCATCGATGCTCACCACGGATCTCGCGCTGCGATTCGATCCCACCTATGAAAAAATCTCACGCCGCTTCCTGGAGAATCCCGATCAGTTCGCCGACGCATTTGCCCGCGCGTGGTTCAAGCTTACGCATCGCGACATGGGCCCGCGCGGACGCTATCTCGGGCCGGAGGTTCCCGCCGAGGAACTCATCTGGCAGGATCCCATTCCCGCAGTGAATCACCCGTTGATTGATGCGCAGGACATCGCGTCCTTGAAAGGCAATATCCTGGCTTCGGGGCTCACGGTCTCGGAACTGGTTTCCACCGCATGGGCTTCGGCGTCCACTTTCCGCGGCTCGGACAAACGCGGCGGTGCAAACGGCGCGCGCATTCGCCTCGCTCCGCAGAAGGATTGGGAAGTCAACAAACCCGCCCAACTCGCGAAGGTGATCAAGACCCTGGAGGGCATTCAAAGCGCGTTCGGCAAGAAGGTGTCGCTGGCGGATCTGGTCGTCTTGGCCGGATGCGCAGGAATCGAGAAAGCGGCGAAAAATGCCGGGCATGACATCACGGTTCCTTTCACGTCGGGACGTATGGATGCCTCGCAGGAGCAGACCGACGCGGAGTCCTTCGCGGTGCTCGAACCGATCGCCGACGGCTTCCGTAATTACCTCAAAGGCAAATACAGCGTCTCCGCCGAGGAACTGCTCATCGACAAGGCGCAACTGCTCACGCTCACCGCACCGGAAATGACGGTGCTCATCGGCGGCATGCGTGTCTTAAACACCAATGCCGACGGCGCGCCGCACGGCGTCTTCACCCAGTGCCCCGAATCGCTGACGAACGACTTCTTTGTGAACCTGCTCGATATGGGCACGGAGTGGAAATCCGTCTCCCCCTGCGGCAACGCCTTCGCGGGCGTCGATCGCAAGACCGGCAAATCCAAGTGGACCGCCACGCGCGTCGATCTCGTCTTCGGCTCCAACTCCGTGCTTCGCGCACTGGCGGAAGTCTATGGCACGTCGGACTCGCAGAAGAAGTTCGTCCAGGACTTCGTCGCCGCGTGGAACAAGGTGATGAACTTGGATCGCTTCGACCTCGCGTAAACACCAAGCTTTCCACAAACAAGCCGTTGTCGGTCTAGCCTGTAGAACTATAGGATGGGCAACGATGGAATTTTGTTCGTTTTCGGCAGAATCTATCGTGTCATTACCTCAGCGGCTGTCATACCGGTAAATTCAAATATTTGACATTAGATAGTGTAGTCACGAGATATTCGACCAGAGAGCGATGCAACGGATATGGACTGCGGCGAGGTAAGAGGCGGTGTTTTTGGCGTAGCGAGTGGCGATTCCGCGCCAGCGTTTGAGGTGGAGGAAGGCGTTCTCTACGAGATGGCGCAACTGGTAAAGGTAGGGGTCATATTCTCGGAGCACTTTGCGGTTTCTTCGGGGTGGAATGACCGCCTCCATGCCCTGCCTTTTGGCCTGTTCCACGATGGCGTCGCTGTCATAGCCTTTGTCGGCGATCAAGTGTCCCGCCTTGAGTCCATCCATCAGGCGCGGAGCAAGTGTGCAATCCGCCGTGGTGCCATCTGTAATAAAGACTCGGACCGGCAGACCAAACGCATCCACGGCCAGATGTATTTTGCTGTTGAGCCCCCTTTTGAACGCTCCATGTCTTGGTTGCCCCCTCGAGCTCCCGCTGCGTGGGGATGCACTTTGATGTGGCTGGCGTCTATCATCAGCCACTCAAGGTCAGGCTCTTCCATGAGGACTTCCAGCAACCCTTCCCAAATCCCCTTGTCCCGCCAGCGGATGAAGCGCCGATGGGTATTGCTCCAGCCACCCATATCCGGCGGCAAATCCCGCCACGGCGCTCCAGTGCGTAGAATCCAGAACACAGCGTTGATAAATTGGCGATTGTCCTTGGCGTTGCCTCCCCATGCTCCCGCTCTTCCGGGTAAATGAGGTTCCAGTAAGTTCCAAGTTCGCTCGGAGATGTCGTGACGGCGGTGGATTGGCTTCATCCAGTGGGTGTATCACGTCTCTTATCTCGTGACTACACTATCTAGTGATCGGGTTCAGTGCTCAAAGAACTGAGGTTTGGTGTCACAGTGGCGCACTGAGATGGCCGAAAGTGTGCCGAATGGTGTGAC